>JBCDKT010000134.1 GCA_038746285.1 Bacteroidota bacterium | reverse complement strand
CTAACGCGGGGGTTCGAACGGACCAACTTCCGCAAGTGGGAGCAGCGTCGGGTATGCCCGACCGGTCAGATCGCCGTTGGCGTCGTGGTGTACTACCGCGACGAGTACCGCGACAGCGTCACCGGCCTCGGACTCCAGTGCCAGCGGGCCACCGACACGCCGATCTAGGCGACGCGCATCTCCAGCTCAGGGCTCAGAACGTCCCCTGCGCCTTGAGCTGGAGGTAGCGGTTGACGGCATCCGGCGTGAGATGCTCCGGCGACGTCAGGAGCGCGCCGATGCCGTGCCGCTCCAGCGTCCGCACGATCTCGCGCTTCTCCTGGGCCAGCGACCGCGCCGTCGCCTTGACGTAGACGTCCTCCAGGCGCTCGGCGGGCGCCGCCAGCAGGTCGCGGATGCCCGTGTTCTCGAATAAGACCACCACGAGGCGATGGGCCCGCGCGATGCGGCGGAGGTACGGAAGCTGCCGCTCCAGGCCCGCGACCGTGTCGATGTTGGTCATGAGCAGGATCAGGCCCCGCTGGCGCAGGCGCGTGCGGATCACCGCGTAGAGCCCCTCGAACGACGGATCCTGGAACCCCGGGTCGAGGCGGTAGAGCGCGTCGAGCAGGACGCCGAGTTGGCCCCGCTTGCGGTCGGGCGGCACGACCGTCCGAACCTCGCGGTCGAAGGCCACCAGGCCCGCGCGGTCTTGCGTCCGCAGCGCCGTGTTGAGGACGACGAGCGACGCATTGATGGCGTGGTCGAGGAGCGTGAGACTGTCGAACGGCGACCGCATCGCCCGGCCCATGTCGAGCGCCACCATGACCGGCTGCTCGCGCTCGTCCTGGTACGTGTTCACCATCAGGCGCGGTCCGTGGACGCTCCGCCGCGCCGTCGCTTTCCAGTTGACCGCTCGGCGATCGTCGCCGGGGACATACTCGCGGATCTGGTCGAACTCCATCGTGTGGCCGCGCCGCCGCACGCGCTTGACCCCGATCTCGCGGAGCCGGTTGCGGTCGGCCAAGAACGCGTACCGTCGCATCTGGACGATGGACGGGTAGACGGCCGCCTCTCCCCCGCTGGCGGCCACGAACCGGCGCGCGACCAGCCCGAGGGGCGTCGAGGCGTAGACGAGCAGGCGGCCGAAGGCATAGGCGCCCCGCGTCGTCGGGCGGAGCGAGTAGGCGAACGCCCCCGCACCGCGCGCCGCCAGCGGGACCTCCACGCCGTCGCCCCGCTCCTGAAACTGAACCGGCACCTCGTCGATGACGCGGGCGGTGATCGGGACGGGGTACGTGCTCCGGAGCGAGACCTCGATGGCATTCTCATCTCCCAGCGAGAGCTTCTCGGGCACGGCGCGCTCTCCCTCCACCCGCCCGCCCGACGCCCACAGCACGAGCCCATCGGCCACCAGGAGCACGGCGAGCCCCAGCGCGGCCACCTGGACGACGGGCAACAGGACAGGCACGAAGTAGGCCGCGACGAACCCGGCCACCAGGCCACCGGTGGCCCAGAACGGCCGCGCCGTCAGGAACACGTCGCGGAGCG
>JBCDKT010000133.1 GCA_038746285.1 Bacteroidota bacterium | reverse complement strand
GATGGGCGCGTCGGTCGGCTCGGAGGTGGCAGGGTCGACCTCTCGGCCGAGGTAGAACACACCGAGGCCTTCGTAGGGGGCGGACATCGCAGGGTGGGGGAGACGCCAGGAGTCTAGCGCGACCCCAGTGGCCGTCGCCAGCGGAACGAGGCCGGGATCAGTCGGTCGTCGCCGCCTCGTTCCGCGTCCACGATCCGTACATCGGGTTGGGGAACGCCCAGAACCGACCGCCGAACTCGGACAGCGCTCGTTCGCCCTCGAAGCGAACGTCCTGCGAGAGCTCGGGGAAGTCGCCGATGTTGTCGCCCATCCACATCACGACCGTCAGCGGGGAGAGCCCGGTCGTGGTGCCCTGTTCGACGGCTGCGAACCGGGCGTTCTTGTCCCCGTCGTCGACCCGGCAGAGCACCGCGTCGGCCTCGATGCCGACTGCGGACAGGTTACGGCGCGTCTCGTCGCAGACGATGTCGTCCCGGTTCGTGACCACGACGACCCGCCCGCCGAGCTCGCGCACGAGGTCGGTGAAGGCGACGGCGCCCGGGAGCGCAGGGGCGGCCTCGCGCCGGACCCACTGGTTCCAGGTCTCCGGGGTGTAGCCCAGCCCGACCTCCGCCCGCTCGCGCTGGTAGAGCGAGTTGTCGAGGAGCGTCTCGTCGGCGTCGAGGATGACGGCCCAGTCTGGCGCGGTGAGCGTGTCGGCGACGGCGCGGAGGTGAAGCCCTGCGGCCCGGTACGTCTGGGCGTAGACGGCACGGTGCTCGGCGGACCGTCGGACCCACCGGATGTCGAGCGGGATCTCAGCCGAGGCGGACGTCTCCGATGGCGGGGGCACTCCAGGGACGGGAGCGAGAGAGGCGCACCCTGCGACGGTGAGTACGCTGAGGAGAAGGGCGAGGCGAGTAGACATGGCAGAGAGGGGAAGAGGCCGCGCCAGTGTAGCGTGTGCTACCTCATAGTGCACAGTGCCGCTTGCAGCCGCCAGCGGGCGGCGATGCCTGGCCACGGCAGGATTGCCCGCTGGCGCTGTGGCGAGTCGGCCGACGTGATTGGCCGGAGACTGCACTCACGCCAGCAGGCCGCCCGGCAGCGCCAGCCGCGACTCGTCCAGCGGAGACGCGACTCGTCCATCAAACCCAACGCCAGGAGCGCAAACGCCGTCCCTTGCATCGTCACCCTCCGCGACGATGCGCTCTCTTCTCCTCCTTCTCGTCCCGCTGGCGTCCATCCTCGCCGCACCGGTCCAGGCGCAGACCGTCGTCACCGGCACCATCCTCGACGATGGCGGCGAGCCGCTGCCGTACGCGACCATTCTCGTCGCGGGGACGACCGACGGGACGGCCACCGGAGGCGACGGGCGGTTCTCCTTCACGACCACGGCCGAGGGACGGCGCCAACTGGTGGCCCGCTACGTCGGCTACGCGCCGGCTACCCGACGCGTCACGCTGGCGGGTGACACCGTCCGTGTGAGCATCCAGCTCCGGGAGTCGCTCCTCAACCTCGACGGTGCCGTCGTGACCGCCGACGCCCTCGCGGGG
>JBCDKT010000132.1 GCA_038746285.1 Bacteroidota bacterium | reverse complement strand
GTCGCGCGGCGCGGGCACCGCCTCGGGGCCGGCGCGGACGGCCTTGTCGGCGATGACCACCGAGTCGCCCGGCAGCCCGACGACGCGCTTGATGTAGGGCGTCCGGTCGTCGAGCGCCTCCAGGCCCGGCGGGTAGTGGAACACCATCACGTCGCCGCGCTCGACCTCGCCAAAACCCGGCAGGCGGCGGCCGAGGACCCGCGGGCCGTAGTGGAGCTTCGAGACGAACACGAAGTCGCCCACGAGCAGCGTGTCCTCCATCGACGTCGACGGGATCCGGTAGGCGTCGAAGGCGAACGCCCGCAGCGCGAGCGCGAACACGAACGCGCCGGCGATCACGCGCACCCACGGCCACACGCTCCCCGAGGTGGCGCGCCCCGAGGCGGCGCCTGCCCGTGCGTCCGCCTCGGGGCGCGAGGCGTCGGGCGAGGCGAGCGGCATCGAGGCGGAGTCGGGGGTCACGGTCCGGCGGTGGGCGGCCCGTCCAACGGCGGGCGAGCGCGCCCTCGTACGCCGCTCGGCGCTCCGGGATCGGCCGGCGTTACGGGATCGGCCGGAAGAAGCGGTTCAGGCGCGGGATCGGCGGGATCCACCGCGAGAACGACAGGAACGTGAACGTGGCCTTGCCCACGAGGTGCGTCTCGGGCACGACGCCCCACCACCGGCTGTCGACCGAGTTGTCGCGGAAGTCGCCCATCGCGAAGTAGTAGTCCTGCCCGAACGTGTACGACGTGGCCGGCTGGCCGTCGATCAGGATCTGGCTGCCGTCGACGCGGAGGTCGCGGCCCTCGTAGCGCTGGATGACCTCGGCATAGAGCGGGACCGTCCGCGCGTTGAGCGGCACCGTGACGCCCTCGCCCGGGATCACCTGCGGGGGGACGTGGTCAGGGTTGGCGCCGAACAGCCCGTCGCGCCACGACTCGTCGAGGGCGAACGGCTCGGCGCGGGCGACGTCGGCGCGGGCCAGAAACGGCTCCAGCGCCTCCGGCGTCGCCACGACGACGTACTCGCGAGGCTCGGCGAGGACCGAGCCCTGACGCCGGTCGCTCCCGATCTCGAGCAGGATGTCCATCTCCTCAAGCTGGCGAGCGTTCGGTCGCGTCCCGCCGGTTGCCGTCACCTTCCAGCGCTGCTTCATCGTCGGCTGGAGCGGGACCGGCTCGCCGTTGATGTGGAGCACCTTGTCGAGGACGGCCAGCGTGTCGCCGGGCAGGCCCATCAGCCGCTTGATGTACGGGAACCGCCGCTCGATGGGCACCGCCTCGGGGATCGACCCGCGCTCGATGTCCTCGGCCGAGGGGTAGTTGAACACGATCACGTCGCCGCGCTTCGGCTCCGAGAAGCCCGGCAGGCGCGTCTGCGGCAGCTCGAGGCCGGGCAGGTAGATGCGCGTGAACGGGATGCCGAGCGTGGCCGGCGTGCGCGCGCCGTAGTGGAGCTTCGAGACGATCAGGAAGTCGCCCACGAGGAGCGTGTTCTCCATCGACTCCGAGGGGATCCGGTAGGGCTCGAAGATGAACGCCCGCAGGAGGATAATGATGGTGAGGGCCTTGGCCCAGAACCAGAGGTTCTCTTTGAGCGTGGGCTTGGCCCGAGCTTTCGCCTTCTCCTTTCGGCGCTTGCGGC
>JBCDKT010000131.1 GCA_038746285.1 Bacteroidota bacterium | reverse complement strand
TGGCTGCTCTACTACCTCGTGCCTCGGCCCAAGCCTCCCAAGCGGAGTGCACTGGCGGGCGCCGCGGCCGGCGCGGTCCTGTTCGAGCTGGCGAAGAACCTGTTCGCGCTCTACGCGACTCACGTGGCCAACTTTGAGCGGTACGGCGAGGGCGAGGGACTCGGCAGCGTCTTCGGGCTGATCCTGGCGTTCGTCTTCTGGGTCTACTTCTCCGGGTTCATCCTGGTCATCGGAGCCGTCGTGGCCTCGCTCCACGAGAAGCGTGTCCATCCTCGAAAGGCACACCTGCGGCGGATGTGGTCGCGGACCGGACGCTTCCGCCGCTATCGCGAGCGGACCGAGGCCGAGGCCGCCGAGGCGCTTGCCAACGTCCACCGTCCCGAGGGGTCGCAGGCGGTCCCCACCGAGGACCCGCTGGCGTCCGACGGCTCCGCCAGCGGGGCGGCCGTCCCCGACGAGGGCGAGGCGGCCGCGTCGTCGGTCATGGCACGGAGAGCCCGGCAGCGCGCCGAATCCGCCACGTCTCCGTGATCGCGTCCCCGCTGCGACCGCCAGCGGTGGGCCGGAGGGGCCTAGCTTGGGCGGTTTGCGCTTCTTCGGCTGTGCGCCTCGTCGCCTTCGTCGTCCTGCTCCTGCCCGCGGCCGCGGCCCAGGTCCCGCTCACCTTCGCCGACGACTCGACGACGGTGCGCAGCGTCGGCTTCGCGTTCGAGGACGGGCAGACGCTCTTGGAGGAGAACCTCCGTCTCCAGATCGCGACGCGCAGCCGCCCCGGCATCGTCGCCCGGTTCTTCGGGGCCGACGACGTGGCCTACCCGCTGGACCCCATCGAGATCGCCAAGGACGCCGTCCGGCTGGCGCGCTACTACCGAGACAGCGGATTCCCTCGCGTCGCGGTCGACTACGACGTCGACCTGGACACGACCAGCAATACCGCTGGCGTCACGTTCGAGATCACCGAGGGGCCGCCGCTTCTCATCAAGGACGTCACGTTCGCCGGGCCGGGACAGCGACCCGTGGCCCCTGAACTCGCGCCAGAGATCCGCGACGGCTGGGAGGCCTTCACGCGCGGCCGCGCGGTCCGGTCCGGCGACCGCCTCGACGAGTTCGCCCTGGTCCAGCTCCAGTCCGAGACCATCTCGTGGCTTCGCAACCGTGGCTACGCCTGGGCCGACGCCGGCGCTGAGCGCTTCATCGACTCGACCGGCCTGGGGGCGGACATTCGCGTCAAGGTCAACGTCGGCGTCCGCGCGCGCGTCAGCGGTATCTCCGTCGAGGGCGACGAGTCGCTGGGGCGCGACATCGTCACTCGCGAGCTTCCGTTCGAGACCGGCGACCTGTTCAGCGCCTCGGAACTCGCAGAGGGGCAGCGCGAGGTGTTCGGCTTGGGCCTGTTCACGCTCGCCCTCGTGGACCTCGGCCCGGAGGCGGCGCGCGGCGACACCCTGGTGCCCATCTCCGTGCGTGTGCGGAGAGGCCCGAGCCGCGTGCTCTCTGCCTTCACGGGCTACTTCTCCGATGGCGGCATCACACTCCGCGCCTCGGCGACCCACCGCAACGCGTTCGGCGGCGCGCGCCAGCTGTCGGCCAACGTGGAGTGGCGCACGGGCGTCCCGGAGCAGGGCATCTTCGGGATCGAC
>JBCDKT010000130.1 GCA_038746285.1 Bacteroidota bacterium | reverse complement strand
GCTCGTCCCCGACGCCCTCGACCGCGACCCGACCGAGCGCGACGCGTTCCTCGACGAGGCCTGCCGCACGCCCACCGGTGAGATCGACGCGGCGCTTCGCGCGGAGGCGGCCTCGCTCGTCGCCGCCGCCGAGGCGGCCACTGGGGCCGGGTCGTTCGCCTCTCCGGTGTCTGGCGTCGCCAGCGATGCGCACGCCAGCGGGTCCACGATGCCCTCCGCAGCAGCACCGCCGGAGACCGTCGGTCCGTGGCGCGTGACGGGCGTGCTCGGTGAGGGCGGTCAGGGCGTGGTCTACCGAGCCGTCCGCGCTGATGGGGCCTTCGAGCGCGAGGTGGCGCTCAAGCTGCTGCGGCCTGGCGCCCAGGGGCAGGCCTGGGCGCGGCTGGCGGCCCGGCTCGGAGAAGAGCGCCGCGTGCTGGCGCGGCTGGAGCACGAGGGCATCGCGCGACTCTACGACGGCGGCCTCGACGGCGACGGACGCCCGTATCTCGCGATGGAGCTCGTCCGCGGCCAGACGCTCACGCACCACGCGGGCTCCGCTGGCGGCGCGGGCGGTCTCACCGTTCGCCAGCGGGTCGCGCTGATGGCCGACGTGGCGGATGCCGTGGCGTACGCCCATGCCCGGCTGGTCGTCCACCGCGACCTCAAGCCGTCCAACGTGCTCGTGGACGAGGCGGGGCAACCCAAGCTGCTCGACTTCGGCGTAGCGAAGCTGCTGGGCGACGAGGTGGTGGACCCCGACCTGACGGTGCCCGGGTGGATGACGCCGGCGTATGCGGCCCCGGAGCAGGTCCGGAGAGACGAGATCACGACGGCGACGGACGTGTACGCGCTCGGCATACTGGCCTATGAGGTCCTCACGGGTCAGCGCCCCTATGACGTGTCCGGTCTGGACCCTGCGACGTTCCAGCGGACCGTGTGCGAGGTGGTACCGCCTCGGGCGTCGGATACAGCAGTCCAGGTGGCCCCATCGAGGGCGAAGGCGCTCCGCGGCGACCTGGACACGATCTTGGCGAAGACGTTGGCGAAGGAGCCGGAGCGGCGATACCCGACCGCGGAGGCGCTGTCTGCGGATCTCCGCCGGTGGCTCGACGATCTGCCCGTGGAAGCGCGCCAGCCGACGGCGGGATACCGGGTCGGCCGGTTCGTACGGAGGCACCGGGCAGGTGTGTTGGGCACAGCCGCCGCGCTGGCAGTGGTCGTGGGCGTGGCGACGACAGCGTTCGCGCGCGTCAGCAACGAGCGCGACCGAGCCGAGACGGAGGCCGCAAAGTCCGAGGCCGTCAACGACTTCATCCTAGGCATCCTGGGGGAGTCGGATCCGTACCAGTCCGGCCGTGAGGTCACGGTCGCCGAAGCGCTCGACCAAGCCGCGGAGCGGGCGGACTCTGCCCTGATCGACGAGCCCGAAGTCGAAGGCATCGTCCGGTACCATCTGGGGACGACCTACCTCACGCTCTCCCGGGTCGAGGAGTCCGAGCGGGAGTTCGAGCGGGCCATAGAGCTCTTCCGGGGGTCCGTCGGCCCAGATCACGCGAACACCATCGACGCCCTCAACGGCCTCGCGTTCGTCTACTTCACGCGGGGGGAGTTCGACCGGGCTGATGCTCCGCTGCGTGAGGCTCTGCGCGCCGCGAGAACCCACGGAGACGATGAG
>JBCDKT010000129.1 GCA_038746285.1 Bacteroidota bacterium | reverse complement strand
TCGAAGGCCAGCAAGACTTGTTCGGCGCGCCGTCGAGAGGAGGCGGCCAGACACCAGCCAGCAAAGCAAAGCCGACACCGCCGCCGGAGGGCCTCAACCGGGTCGAGCAGCAGCTCTACGACGCGCTCGCGCCCGAGCCGATGCACCTCGACACGCTCTGCGAACGCGCCGGGGTGGACGTGTCGAACGCGCTGGTCTACCTGCTCGGCCTCGAACTGGGCGGCCATGTCGGGCAGCTCGCCGGGCGGCAGTTTTACCGCCGCTGAGCCCGCTTGAACGTCGTCGCCGTTGCCTCGGCGTCAGCGCAGGCGGAACGTGACGGGGAGCGAGAACTGGACCTTCACCGGGCGGCCTCGCTGCATGCCGGGACGGAAGCGAAGTGTGCGCACGCAGCGCACGGCCTCCTCGTCGGCCCCGCCGCCGATGCCGCGCGCGACCTGAGGCTCGGTGACGTTTCCGCGCTCGTCCACGACGAGCTGGACGAACACGCGTCCTTGGATGCCGGTGAGCTTCGCCATCTCGGGATAGCGGATGCAGCCTTGCAGAGCCGTCATCGCTTCCTGCTCGTTTGGAAGGAGTTGGGGTTGGTCCTCCACAATGATGAAGTAGCTCGGCTCTTCCGGCTCGGGCTCACGGTCAGGTTGGATAAGCGGCGGCAGACCAGGCAGCGGTGGCGTCTCGAAGGGGTCGAAGATCACCTCAATGTCCAGGTCAGGATCTTCCACGCCGGTGTTGGGCACCTCGACGGGCGCCGGGGGCTTCGGCGGTGGAGGCGGCGGCAGCTCGTGCCGGGTGATCTCGATGTCCTCGAGTTCGACGCGTTCGATGGGGCTATCGAGCACCTCGAAGCTGTTGGCGGCGCGGTAGGGCGTGGTGAACGCAGCGAGCACGACGCCGAGTGCGAGCAGCGCGCCCACTTGCAGGACGACGGGGTAGTGCCGTTTGAGGTCGGCGCGCGGAGTCTTCCGGACGGACATGAAGGTGCGGGCTCGTGGATGGGACGACGACGGAACGGGCAGGGCGGCGGAAACACATCGCCCAGCGCGCGCTATCCTTGCCCCACAGACACGACGCCTCCGCAAACGTTGCCCGGCCGACAACGCCCGACCGGCGACGCCCGAACAGCGACGCCCGAACAGCGACGCCCGACCCATGACCCTCGACCTGCGACCCGCGACCTCAAGCCTCCGCGCCCTCTTCCCGCACACCGAGCGGATGGCCTACCTCGACCACGCCTCGACCGGCCCGCTCAGCCGGCCCGTCATGGACGCGGTGGCGGCCCACCTCCAGCAGCGCCATGCCACGCAGCCAAACAACTACTTGGACATCGCGCCGACGCTGGAGCGTGGCCGGGAGCGCATCGCGCAGGTACTCGGTACGGACGTCGGGCGCGTCGAGTATGCACCCAATACGTCGTACGCGCTCAACGTGCTCGCGCACGGCCTCGACTGGCAGCCGGGCGACCGCATCGCCGTGCCGGGGTGCGAGTTTCCGGCCAACGTCTTCCCGTGGCGGTCCCTCGAAGCGCGCGGCGTGGCGATTGATTTCATCCCGACGGAGCGCGGCACGTTCACGCTCGACGCGGTCGCCGCGACGCTGCGCCCTGAGACTCGCCTCGTGGCCGTGAGCTGGGTGCAGTTCCTCTCCGGCTTCCGGGCGAACCTCGCCGCGCT
>JBCDKT010000128.1 GCA_038746285.1 Bacteroidota bacterium | reverse complement strand
TATGCCCCTCATCGTCCCGTTCACCAAGATGAGCGGCGCCGGCAACGACTTCGTCGTCCTCGACAACCGCTTCCTCCGCTTCTCCGACGACGAGCTGGCCGGGCTCGCGCGCCAGACGTCCCCGAGGCGGACCGGCGTTGGCGCCGACGGGCTCCTCGCCCTCGACGACCCCGACGCCGGGGCGGCCGGCCAGGGCGTCCACTTTCGGATGCGATACCGCAACGCCGACGGTTCGCTGGGCACCATGTGCGGCAACGGGGCGCGCTGCCTCGCCCGCTTCGCCGCCCGCGCCGGCCTGGGCGACGACACCGAGGCGGGCGTTGCACTCACGTTCGACACCGACGGCGGCCGCACCCGCGCCGACGTGCCCGACCGCGCCGCCTCGGGGCCGGTGACGCTCCACATGCCGCCGCCTCGGGGCTTCGCGAAGACAGACCTCGAAGAGGAGGGAAGACCGGTCTACCGCATCTGGACTGGCACCGAACACGCCGTCCTGTTCGTCCCCGAGGCGGACCGGGCGGACGTCGCCACCGTCGGCGAGCGGCTCCGCCACGACCCCGCGTTCCAGCCGACGGGCACGAACGTCGACTTCGTGGAGGTCGCCGGCGCAGACCGTCTCCGCGTGCGGACGTTCGAGAAGGGCGTCGAGGCCGAGACGCTGGCCTGCGGGACGGGCGCGCTCGCCTCGGCGCTCGTCGCACGCCTGACCGACCGCCTCGGCGAGGGCGCTCGAGCTGACGTGGCAGTCGAGATGCCCGGCGGGACGCTCGCCGTCGGCTTCCGCCTCGACGGCTCCGAGGTGGCCGACCTCACGCTCGACGGCCCGGCCGAGACAGTGTACGAGGGGACCCTAGAGTGGACCGGCTGATCGCCGCCGAGGCGGCTGAGAGAAACCCCGGGTTGGTGTCAGGATGGGACGTTGCACCCAGAGCCCGTCCGCGGTCGTTCCTCTGCGCACGAAGCGCGCTCTGCAGTGGTTTGCGCTGAGGTGCGGTATATGCATCTCACCGGAATCGGCTGTTGCGTCCAGGAAAAGCCATGTCTGACCCACTGACGCACTGAACTACTACTCCGCTGGCTTTAGGCGAGGCCGCGGTAGAGGCTCGCCACGCCGAACGTCTGCGGCGCGTCGAGGACGTCGGTGAAGCCGGCCGTGCGCATCTCGTGCAGGAATGCCTCACCGTAGGGAAACTCGCGGGCCGACTCGGGGAGGTACTCGTACGCCTCGGCGTTGCCGCTGAGAGCCTTCCCGAGGCGGGGCATGATGTGGCGCGCGTAGACCTGGTACCCCTGCTTGACCAGTGAGGAGGTCGGCTGGCTCGTCTCGAGCACCACGAGCGGGGCGCCCGGTCGCAGAACCCGGCGGATGCCGCCGAGCCCGGCCTGGAGATCCTCGAAGTTGCGCACGCCGAACGCCACGAAGGCGCCGTCGAAGCTGTCGTCCTCGAACGGCAGGTCGGCCGCGTCGCCCTGGACGAGCGTCACGCGGCCCTCGAGCCCGCGCTTCGACAGCTTCACCCGGCCGCCCTGGAGCATCCCGTCCGAAATGTCGACCCCGACGACCTCGCGCGGCCCCAGCGACAGCGCCTCGACGGCGAGATCCGCCGTGCCCGTCGCCACGTCGAGGAGGCGATCCGGCGTGCCGGCGAGCGCGTCCCTGAGGAGGGCGACCGCC
>JBCDKT010000127.1 GCA_038746285.1 Bacteroidota bacterium | reverse complement strand
TGCGCGACCCGGGCGGCAACACCTGCGCCGAGGCGCTGCGCGCGGTGCGCGAGGCGAAGTTCAAGCCGGGGCGTCAGCGCGGGCAGCCGGTCAAGGTCCGCTTCTCGCTGCCGGTCAAGTTCCGCCTCCGCTAGAGCAGCGCACTCCGCTATCCACGCCCCGACGGCCCCCGCGCTGTCGGGGCGTTTTTCTTCGGTGACACGGGGGGACGGTGAGACAGAGGACGGTGGGCGCGTTGCGCGGCGGCCTCGCTAACTTTGACGGTTTTGCTTTCGACAGCCGACAGCCGACAGCCGGCTCACGAATCGCCGACGCGCAGTTCTCGCTGGCACAGGGCCGTTTCGGAGGCGACGTTGGTGGCGACCACCAGGAGACCGCCCGCCGCGCAGTGAGCGCCGGCGAGACTCTCGACGAAGGCCCGGCCGGCTTCGTCCAGGTTCGACGTGGGCTCGTCGAGCAGGAGCACGGCGGGGTCGGCCAGGAGTGCGGCGGCGAACCGGGCGCGCTGCTTCATCCCCGACGAGTAGGTCCCCACGAGGTCCGCGCTGCGCGTGCTGAGTCCCACGCGGTCCAGCACCGCTCCGATCCGGCTGCTCGCCTCCGGGAGACGGCGCGCCTGGGCGAGGAAGGCGAGGTTCTCCTCGGCGCTGAACGCGTCGTACAGCTGGAGGTAGGGCGCGACGAAGCCCACCTGCCGCACGCGGTCCTCCGGTCCGACCTCGGCGTCGTCCAGCCACAGCCGGACGCTGCCCGCCGTCGGCGTGAGCACCCCGGCGATGATCTGGAGGAGCGTCGATTTCCCCGCGCCGTTGCGGCCGGTGACGGCGAGCGAGTCGCCCGGGCCGAGGCCGAGGCCGAGGTCTCGGAAGAGGACGCGCCGCCCGAAACGCTGGCTCAACCCTTCGGCTTCGAGGCGCGGCGCAGCGGGCATGGGCGAACGGGCGGAACGGTTTGGGTGAGGTCGGCGATAAAATAGCGCTCCGCTTCTCACCCTGCCCATCTACCCGGCCGCTGCTGCCATGCCTCTCCGCTCACTCGCCCTCGTCGCCCCGCTCCTGCTGCTCACCGCCTGCGCCGACCAGCCCGCCCAAGAACCCGACACCGACGATCCGCCCGCTGCGGTCGAGGCCGACACGGTGCAGACGCCGATGAGCGTGCCCGACGGCATGAGCGCCACCGAAGCCGTAGCTGTGCTCAGCCCGACGGAAGGCAACGCGGCGATCGGGCGCGTGACGTTCACCGCGGTCGACGGCGGAGTTCAGATCGCCGCCGACGTCAGCGGGCTCGGCGAGGGCGCGCACGGCATGCACATCCACGAGAACGGCGACTGCAGCGCCCCCGACGCCTCCTCGGCCGGCGGCCACTTCTCGCCCGACGGCTCGCCGCACGGGGCCCCCGACGACCCTGCCGCCGAGCGCCACGCTGGCGACCTCGGCAACCTCGATGCCGAAGGCGGCGAGGCACGCTACGAGCGGACCGACGCCGTCATCCAGATGAGCGGCACGGCCTCGATCATCGGCCGCTCCGTCATCGTACACTCGGGAGCGGACGATTTCACCTCGCAGCCGAGTGGGGATGCCGGGGTCCGCCTCGCCTGCGGCGTGATCGAAGCCGTCGACGCCTAGAGCTTGTTAGCAACTTGACCTCCTCAGACAGCGCAGAAACGCCGTTCTGATGTCACAAGCCCCGAAACCGAGTCATTCCCGACCCAGATCGGGAATCCATGCAGCGTCGGCACGCGGTGCCATCGTGGCGTGGATTC
>JBCDKT010000126.1 GCA_038746285.1 Bacteroidota bacterium | reverse complement strand
CCGGCCACGCGCGCGTGGCCGAGGCCTACATCACCTACCGCGCCGAGCGGGCCGTCTACCGAGCTACCCAGGAGTCCGCCGAGACCGACCAAGCCGCACTCATCGAGATCACCGAGGCCGACGGCTCCTCGACGCTGTGGGACGGCGAGGAGCTCCGCGAGCGGATCCGGATCGCGTCGGTCGGCCTCGGTGATCTCGATGAGTGCGGCTTGGTCGGTCTCGGCGGACTCCTGGGTAGCTCGGTAGACGGCCCGCTCGGCGCGGTAGGTGATGTAGGCCTCGGCCACGCGCGCGTGGCCGGCGAGGAGCAGGTCCTCCTGGACGGGGTCCTGCCCGGTCGCGATGGGGACGTAGCTCAGGCCGAGCGCCGCCGCCCGGTCGGTCACGCGCTGGGCGACGCCCTCGGCGGGGGCGGAATCGAGCCCGCGCGAAAGGAACGCCTTGCGGACGGCCGTCTCGATCTTGGCCGCGTTCCAGGCCACGACCTGCCCGCCGCGGCGGATGAGCTGGAGCGCGCCCGCGGCCGGGACCGGGACCGCCGGGGCCACCTCCTGCGCCCGGTGCATCACGAGCGCCTTCGCCACGTCGACCGCGCCCGCCGCGAGCAGCTCGGCCTCGGCGAGCGCGACGACGTCGGCGAACGACGGGCGGGCGTCGGCCGGCAGCGCCGCCAGCCGGGTGAGCACGTCGGCCACAACGCGGCGGACGAGCGGGGCAAGTGCGGCGGCTTCAGCTGACTGGCGGGCAGCGAGGCGGGCCGTCGCGGCCGCCTCGGCGACGGGCGCGGCGAGGCGGACTGGGTCGAGCCGGGCGTCGGTGCCGTCCTCGCGCACGAAGAGGAGGCGGTCGGCCTCCACGGCGAGGTCGCCCACGAGCGCGCCGGCGTCGAGGGCCGGGCGGTCGGCGGGCGGGAGGAGCGCGGCGCGCTTGAGGTCGAGGTCGCGGACGAGGTCGGAGGTAGGATTCCACATGGCGGGTCAGGGGACGTGTTTGAAATGGAAGTGCGTGATGCGCTACTGGCGGCTTGGGCCAGCGTGGTGAGGGTCAGCGGGGACCCTCACGCACCGCTCGCCGCGCATCACCCGCTACAGCTCGTCGTCGTCGACGGGCACGAGGGCGGAGGCCTTGCGGTACTCGGTCACCCGGCCCTCGAAGAAGTTCTGCTCCTTCTGGATGTCCATCAGCTCGGCCAGCCACGGGAGCGGGTTGGCCTGGCCGGGGAAGAGCAGGTCGAGCCCGAGGCCCGTCATGCGCCGGTTCGAGATGTAGCGCACGTAGCCGACGAACTCGTCGGCGCTCAGGCCGACACCGGCGACGGGCAGGCAGTCGCGGATAAAGGCTTCTTCGAGGCGGACGGCCTCGGCCATGAGGTCGGCCAGCTCGGCGCGGAAGGCGGCGGTCCAGACGTCGGGGTTCTCGGCGCAGAGCTCAAGGAGGAGCTTCCGGAACACCTCGATGTGGTTGGACTCGTCGCGGAGCGTGTAGCGGAACATCTGCCCGATGCCGGGGAACTTGCCCTGGCGGTACAGGCTGAGCACCATCCCGAAGAGGCCGTAGAACTGGGTTCCCTCCATGCACTGCCCGAAGACGAACAGGTTTTTGGCGAGCAGCTGCTGGTTCTCCAGCACCGTCAGGTCGAGGTCGCGGCGGAGCGCGTGCGAGACGCGCGTGATGAAGGCGTTCTTCTCGCGGATCGTGTCCACGTCCTCGAACATGGCCTCGCACTCGTGCGGGTTGACCCCCAGCGACGAGATCATGTAGAGCAGCGAGTCGGCGTG
>JBCDKT010000125.1 GCA_038746285.1 Bacteroidota bacterium | reverse complement strand
CAGATCCCGGAGGAGTTCCGCGAGGTGGTCGTGCTGCGCGACGTGCAGAACCTGGCCTACGAGGAGATCGCGGAGATCACGGGGCTGCCGATGGGCACGGTCAAGAGCCGGATCAACCGGGGCCGGACCAAGCTCCAGGGCCTGCTCGACGAGGTGTACGCGGTACGCATGAACTGACGAGGCGCACGCTCCGTCTCTCGCTCTGCGGAGGGGCTCCATCGCTGGAGCCCCTCCGTTTTTTGTCCGGGCCCGCACCGCCCGATCCCAGCGAGGCGGGTTCTTTTCGCCAACTCTTCCCTGCGCCCTGGCGCGGTGCGTGCGTTCTTTTGACGTGCGCGCCGGGGCCATACTGAGAACCGGCGCGCATGCGTTTATCCCCACGCATCCCGACCTACGCCTTCCTCACGCTCTGCCCGTATGCGCCGATCCCGGCCCGCCCGCGCCGCCCTCCCTGGTCTCTCCGGCGCGGCTGTCCTGTGCCTCCTCCTGCTCGCCGGCTGCGAGAACCCAGCCGGCCTCCCCGACGGCCTCGGAGACCCGGACGGCAACGACCCGAACGTCCGCACCGTCGCCGCCGACTCGGTCGAGGCGGCGGCGTTTGACGACCTCACCGGGGCGTTTCTGACGGAAGAGGGTTTCAATGACTTCCAGGCGCTCGCCGGGCGCGTGGACGACCCCGCCTTCGGGACGACGACGGCTCTCGGCTACGTCGACTTTCTGCCGCCTTCGAACTTCCCCGAGGGCTTTTTGGAGCGCCCGCTGCGTGAGGTGACCCTCCAACTCCAGCGGCGCTACGTCTACGGCGACACCCTCGCCTCCACGACGTTCGATCTGCGGCAGGTGCTGGAGGAGTGGGACGCCGTCAGTGCTGCATCGGACACGCTCTTCCCCGTGCAGGAGGCCACCATCGTCAGCTTCGAGGTCGCGGCCAGCGACTCGCTCGTGGAAATTTCGCTGCCCGACAGTTGGATCGCGGACAACGACACGACGCTACGAAGCAGCCAGTTCTCAAACCTGTTTCACGGCTTCCAGCTTCAGGCGCAGGACGGCGGCAACGCCGTCTACGGCTTCAGCGGAGGCTCCACGCTGGAGCTCGTCTCGGCCGAGGACACGGTGATCTACCGCGCCTCCGAACTCTTCAGCAACCTCGACCGGACGCCTCCCGCAGCCCCGCCGGCCGACGGGCGCCTCCGCATCCAGGACGGCACCGGCGAAAGCATTCAACTGAAGGTGGAGGTCGACGCGCTCGGGCGGGCGGACATCAACACGGCGTTTATCCGCGTCGATGCCGACTCGCTTGCGGACCCGGCTCCGATGGGCTTTGTCCGGCCTCAGGTACGTGAATTGGTACTCTACGGTCTAGGGCTCGCCACCGACGACAACCCGAACCCCGAGCCGGTCTTCCTCGCCTCGGCCATGCTCGACGAGGAGACGCAGACGTTCTCCTTCGGCTCGGCTTCGCTGACCGGTATCGTCCAGGACCTGGTACTCGACCGCTCTGGGCTCGCGCGGTTCATCATTGGGTTCCCGGCGGTCCCGCCGCGCGTCACGCCGCGACCCTTCGCGGACCAGTCGAGCATCGATGCCGTCTCGCTCGTCGGGCCGGGCGAGGACGGGGCTCCGCGCGCCGTCGTGATCCTGATCCCGAACTAGAGCCTGTTAGCAACTTGACCTCCTCAGACAGCGCAGAAACGCCGTTCTGATGTCACAAGCCCCGAAACCGAGTCATTCCCGACCCAGATCGGGAATCCATGCAGCGTCGGCACGCGGTGCCATCGTGGCGTGGATT
>JBCDKT010000124.1 GCA_038746285.1 Bacteroidota bacterium | reverse complement strand
CGGGCCGCCTCGACGAGGCGGAGCCGCTCTTCCGGGAGTCGCTCGCGCTCAGCATCCAGCTCTACGGCCCCGAGAGCGCATCGGCCGCGCTCGACTACAACCAACTCGGCCTCGTGCTGGTCGACCAGGGGCGCTACCGCGAGTCCCAAGCCGCCTACGAAGAAGCCCTGCGCATCCAACGGAAGCTCTTCGGCGACAGCCACCCCGACCTTTCCGCGACCGTCCTCAACCTGGGCGCGCTGCACTTCGCGCTCGAACGCTACGCCGAAGCGGAGGCCGCCTACCGCGAGGCGCTCCGCATCGACCTGGCCGCGCTCGGCGACGATCACCCGTACGTCGCAGGGGACCGAGTGCGGCTCGCCACGCTGCTCATCGCGCAGGAGCAGCCGGACGAGGCCGAGGCCCTCCTCGATGCCGCCGAGCCGGTGTTCGAGGCGACCTACGCGCCTGACCACCCGCGCCGCGCCGACCTGATGATGAAGTACGCCTCCATCGCCTACCTGCGTGGCAACGACGCCGAGGCCGAGCGCAACGCTCGCCTCGCGCTCGACGGGCTCCGCCGCCACCTCGAACCCGACCACCAGGCTGTCGTCGATGCGCACGTGGTGCTCGGGCTGATCCTCGTCGGGCAGGACGCCCCCGCGAAGCAGCGCGAAGGCCAGGCCCTGCTCGTGGAGTACGTCCCGCCGCTACGTGACCTTCTCGGCACCCAGCACTCGCTCGTACAGCGGGCTGAGGCCGCGCTGGCGGTCGCGGTGCCGAAACGATAGCGCGCCGAAGCACCGACGCTCAGCCGGTCAAGAGCACCTTCCCGCGTCGGCCCGGTTGAGCCTGGTGGGCGAGCGCATCGTCGATCTCGGCGAGGTCGTGGGTGCCCGCCACCGGAAGGGTGAGGAGGCCCTGCGCGACGAGGTCGGCGAGGTGGACGAGCGCGGCCCGGCTGACGGCGCACGGGGCGGTCGCGAACCAGCGCGTACGCCAGACGCCCTGCACGGTGAGCCGCCGGAAGATCACACGCCCAACGTCGAGCAGAAGCGGCTGGCCGCTGAGGACGCCGTACGATAGCAGCACCCCGCCCTCGCCCAGCGCCGACGCCACGAGCGCGCCCGTCGCCCCACCTACCGCGTCGATGCCGAGGCGAATCGGGGCCCCTCCAGTCGCGGCTCGGATCTGTGCACGGATGGCTTTCGGATCAGATGTCTCCTCGACGACGATCACGGCATCGGCCCCGAGGCCTTCGAGCAGGACGATGTCTGACGTTCGCCGCACGAGGCTGACACTGCGCGCCCCTGCCTGTCGTGCGAGCTGCGCGACGAGTCGTCCCACCGTCGTCGCGCCCGCCGACTGCACGAGCCATGCGCCCTTTGGCAGTGTGCCATACCATCCCTGCCCGAAATGATCGACGAGCAGCCACGCCGTAAGCGGGTTGACGAAGAGCTGCGCCGCCGCTTCGTCGGGGACGCCATCGGGGACATCGAGCAGGTCGCGCGGATGGGCCACGAGGTGCGTCTGCCACGTCGGCCCGGCGTCGAGGGGCACCACGCGCTGGCCGAGCGCCGCCTCCGGCACACCTGCACCGATGCGGTCCACAACGCCGACCCCCTCGTGCCCCGCCACCGCCGGGAGATCGGGCGTGGTACCGTAGCGCCCGCGCACTTCCAGCAGGTCTGCCGGGTTGATGGGGCGGTGCGTGAGCCGGACGCGCACCTCGCCGGGACCCGGCTCGGGGTCGGGCAGCGTGTCGAGGCGCAGCACCTCGGCAGGACGGCCGGTCGTGTGGAAGCGGAGGGCGCGCATGGGCGAGTGGTCCAGTTTTTCAGGGATTCAGTCCTTCAGGG
>JBCDKT010000123.1 GCA_038746285.1 Bacteroidota bacterium | reverse complement strand
GGCCCGCCCGCTGGCGGAGACTATTCCCCAACCCCGACCGCAATGGACCTCACGCGTGCGCTGCCTCTCGTTGCCTTGGTGATCCTCGGCGCGTGGGCCGCTCCTGCCACCGCGTGTGCTCCTGCCACCGCGTGTGATTGCATAGCGATAGGGCTCGCATTCGAGGTCGACTCGTTCGACGAGCCGGACCGGATGCTCGCACTCCTCGCCAGTCACGATGTGGTGTTCGCGGGCGAAGTCGCTGAGCGCGTTCCATTCGAGGAGCACAGCTTCGAGACGGGGTCTGCGTCGTACGAGTTCGAAGTGCTCCGCCAGTGGCGTGGCGTCTCTGGCGAGCGGCTGACGGTCGTCAACGACATCTACAGCTGCTCGTATGCGTCGGCCTTTGAGAGAGGTACGCACTTTCTCGTGTTCGCACGCCGAGGGCTGGACGGACAGCTCCGGACGGCGATGTGCTTCACGGCCCGCCCGGTCCGGCTCGGCTACGTAACGGACGACCGGGCCACCGGATACGCCGACCCCGGGTGGGTCCGGGGGATTGGGAGCTTGGATGGCGATGTGTTCGCTCGACTCGACGTTGCCACGGAACGGCTGGCCGCGTCAACCGACACGGAGGGAGTGAACCGATTCAACGGGTCGTGGCCCGATCCTACCGGTCCTGCGACAGATCTCACAATCGTCGTCGGCGACGGGCTCACCGGATCGCCCGTGCCCGCTGGCGAAGACCTCCGCGTCAGTTTCAGCCGGTATGCCCTACTGTCTGGCTCGCCCGAATGGACTCGAATCGAGCCTGTCCCAGCGTCCCGTCCGGCACGTGCCGAGGTCGCATTGCCGCCGGGGATGTACACAGTTACCGCCGTCTACGGTGACGCCCAGGCCAGCGTGAACGTGATCGCGACGGGAGGAGAACGGGTCGTTCATATGCGGTTGCGCGAGCCGGCGCCATAGTGCCGCAGACCCTCTCGCTCATCGTGCTGGCGGCCGTCTTCGTCGCCGCTGGCGTGGCGCATTTCGTGCGGCCGAGGATGTTCGAGACCATCGTGCCGCCTTCGCTGCCGGCCCCGCGCCTGCTCGTGTACCTGAGCGGCGTCGCCGAGGTGCTGGGCGGCATCGGCCTGCTGGTGCCGTCGCTGCGGCCGTGGGCCGGCTGGGGCCTGGCGGCTCTCCTGGTGGCCGTCTTCCCGGCGAACCTCTACATGGCGAGGGAGTCGGACCGCTTTCGCTCTCTCGCGCCGCGCTGGGCGCTGCGAGCCCGGCTCGCGCTCCAGCCGCTCCTCATCGTCTGGGTTCTGTGGGCCGCTCGCTCTGTCTCTGTGCTCTAGCCCTGCTGGCGGCCGTCGCCAGCGGGTGCGGAGGCGCGTCCGGCCCGGCCGAGGACGACGGCATCGAGGCGCCCGCGCCGCAGCCAGGTGTGGACGTGCGCGCCGTGCGCGCCGTGATCGACCTGGACCCGGAGACGCTGATGCTCGACGGCGTCGCCACGCTGGAGATGGCGGTCCCCGACACGCTCACCCAACTGACGCTCGGGTTCGACGACGCGATGGACATCTCGACCGTTCTCGTCGATGGCGTGGGCGTGCTGTTTTGGCGAGACGGCGACGGCCTCTACGTGCCGCTCGGAGACGTGGACACGACCGCGTCGGTCGAGGTGACCTACACAGGAACGCCCTCCGCTGGCGTTTACGCCGACGAGGCGGCCGGTCAGCGCGTCGTCTACACGGACGGCTGGCCCGACCGCACGGCCGGGTGGCTGCCCACGGTCCACCATCCGAGCGACCCGAGCCGTCTCGACCTCACGCTCGTCGTGCCCGCCGCGCTGGAGGTCGTCGCCAGCGGGGCTGCCGTCTCGGACTCGGTCGCCAGCGGGCGACGCTACGCCCGG
>JBCDKT010000122.1 GCA_038746285.1 Bacteroidota bacterium | reverse complement strand
GGGGGCCGACGCGACCGGCACGGTGAGCGAGATCAACGACGGCGGCCTCGTCGTCGACCTCCCGCTCGACGTCGAGGCGTTCGTCCCGGCGAGCCACCTCCAGCGCCCCGGCCGCCCGGCCGACGCCTACCAGATCGGCGACGAGCTGGAGCTGCAGGTGATCCGGATGGACCGCGAGGACCGCGAGCTGGTCATGTCAGAGACGGCCAAGATCCGCTCGGCCGAGCGCGCCGAGCGCGACGCCGAGTACCGGCAGAAGCAGCAGGCCCGGCGCCAGGAGCGCCGTGAGGTCGAGAGCTACGGCAGCCGCCAGTCCGGCCCGGCCACGCTCGGCGAGATCTCCGGCCTGGCCGCCCTGCGCGACCAGATGGCCGAGGCCGAAGCGGACGCCCCCGAGGCGGACGTGACGCCCGAGGAGGTCGAGACGCCGGAGGTGCTCTCGACGCCGGCCGGCGAGGTCGTCGATGAAGCCCTCGGCTCCGAGGACGACGGCCCCGAGCCGGACGCCGAGCTGGGCAACGCCTCCGCCTCGGTGGACGGCGATCCCGGCGACGAGGAGAAGTAGCCCTCCGCCTCGGTGCAAGCGACGAGCGGCGGCTCCTTCGGGGGCCGCCGCTTCTATTTGGATATTTTCCCGGAATGGAGAGCTCTTCCGAGAGAAACACGTCGGATGCCGGGCAAGCCGAGGGGCATTCGGGCGACACGGACGGGTTGCTGGATCGTCTGGATCACCTATCTCGGCAGGCGTCGTTTCTGTCTGGGGTAACCGCGCTCTTCATCGTGGCAATCGCGGCATACGGAGGCTTCGTATACGGACGGTTCGCCTCCGGTACCCGGACTGTCGAGCGAATCGGCGATCCGCGAATGCACATGAGCATTCCGGTTTCCGGGGGGGAGGCGACAGCCTATGTGCATCCTGTTCGCCGCTCGTCAGACAGCGTCGGGGGAGTCCCCGACATCACCTTCTCGCTCGAGATACCGGACGCCCTCGCGGCCTTCCCGCCTGAAGCGTTCTGTGGGGACGCTCCGGATCTCACGCTTTGCGGTCCCCACCTTGTACGAATCGGCTCAGACTCGATAGCGTACATCGTGGAACCCGATGCGGACCGGCTCGACAGGATTGTCGAGTAGCAGGCACAGGCCGCAAACGCTCTAACTGCTCAGACCAGCCTCGTCTGCGTCGTCCTCACCGAGAAGGCTGACGACGTCGCCGCACGGCTCCGATGCTGAACCGCCTCAGGATCGGCGTTACCGGCTGCCGAGCCAGCCCGTCGGGTCAACCGCCTGCCCGCCTCGCCAGATGACGAAGTAGAGCTGGGTGCCCCGGCGCGACTCCGCCGTACCCGCCCTGCCGATGGCTTGCCCGGCGCGGAGGCTCTGACCGCGTGAC
This sequence comes from Bacteroidota bacterium, assembly GCA_038746285.1. NCBI lineage: Bacteria > Pseudomonadati > Bacteroidota > Bacteroidota bacterium. The sequence continues at coordinate 538 of JBCDKT010000122.1, read as the reverse complement.
ACGGCCACCTGCGAGAGGTTGCCGTATAAGGTGATGTCTTCGCCGTGCGAGACCATCACGTAAGTCCCATACGTCGGGAACTGGCCAATCCGCTGGACGGTGCCCTCGAAGACGGCGCGGACGGGCGCCCCCGAGGCGGTCGCGATGTCGATGCCGGGCGCATCGGTGCGCGTGTTCGTGACCGGATCGGTCCGTGTCCCGAATCGGCCGACCACGGTGCCGTCGGCCGGCCAGGGGAGGCGGCCGCGGTTCTGGCGGAACGAGCCCGTCAGGTCGACGGTGCGGTCGGGCGGAGGGGGCGCCGCCTCGGTGCGGGGCGGCGGCGTTTCCCTAGGCGGCGGCGCGACCGCCACGGGGGGCGACGGCTCGGGCTCCGGAGCCGCGGGACGCACAGCGTTGGGGTCCTCGGCGCGCGGCGTGGGCGCGCGGCGGATCTGCTCGGCCTCGCGAGCGCGCTGCGCGGCGAGGTCGGCCTGGCGCGGGATCTCGGCCTGCCGCGCGGCCTCGGCCTGGCGCTCCGCCTCGGCGCGAGCGGCGG
>JBCDKT010000121.1 GCA_038746285.1 Bacteroidota bacterium | reverse complement strand
GGAGCGTGTACCAGTCGTGGGCCTCGTACTGGACGCGGTTCTTGCCGTACCCGAAGTACTGTGCCGACGCCGCTGGCGCCAGCAGGCACGCGCAGGCGACGAGCGCCGCCAGCAGGCGGGCGCATCGGGGAAGCAGGGACGGGATCAGGGCCACGACGTCAGGGTAGGGACGCCCGGGAGACACGGCAAGGGACAACGGACGCCCGCGCCGCCTCGTGCGCCTCCGCTGGCGATCGCTCAGCGTCTTGTGTGACAGAACGCCTCCGCTGGCGGCTGACCGGATTGCATTAGAAGCTGTACGAGGCGCGGGCGCCAACGGGCGCGAATCCGACGAGCGTGTCGAAGTCCGTCGCGATGAAGCCGATCACGTCGAACGCGAACCGGTCACCGAAGAACCGCACGCCAGGCAAAACGAGGAGGCCGTTGCCGAGTGGCTCGTCGGTTGTGAAGCATGTCCGGCCGCCGAACGTGTCCTGGAAGCACTCTTCCGTCTCGCTGCCGATCCCGATCGTGCCGAGGGCCTCGACAAACAGCTTGACGCCGTTGTTGATCTGGGTCTCGACTCCGAGTCCGTAGACGATCGCCTCCGCCACTTCGACCTCGCTGGAGAACCCACCGATTGCACCGCCGAGCCCGAACGACACCGCCCGGGTCTCGTCGCCGAGCGTGACGACGCCGTATGGGAGCGCGCTGAACCCGCTGTCTCCGCCGCCCAGCGCCACCTGGGCGCTCAGGCCGAGAGCCACTTGCGCGGACTCCGTCGCGTAAACCTGCCCTTTCAGTCCGACGAGTGGCGAGAAGAACACGCTGCTACCTCCGCCCGAGCCGCCGCCGAGCAGGCCAGACGCCACGAGGTCAACACGGTCGCTGAGCCCGGCCGTGACCGAGGGGAAGATGTAGGTCAGGTCGCCGCGGAACTCTCCGCCGCCGAGCGTCCTGGCGGTCGGCGCCAAGAAGAGGCGGGTCTTGACCGGATCGGTCCGGAAGAAGCGGCCGCGGATCAGCGGCGCGATGAAGTCGATCTCGGCCTGCGCGAACCGCCGCTCGATGCCGTCGGTGGTGCGGATCGTGACCGGATCGGACGTTTCGTCCTCCACGACGCCGACATACACGTCGCCGTTGATGAGGACGACCCGGCGGAGATCGTCTTGAGCCTGGAGTGTGGGGATCGCCAGCAGGAGCGCCAGCGGGGCGAGGAGAAAACGAGTCATGTTGAGGATGGTCGGGATACCTGTACACGTGCCGCATGCACATCCCCCAGGGTATCGCTGTCTGTCAGCGCCATCCTAGTCAGCCTGCACTACGTCTGTCTTTCTCCAGCGCCAGCGGGCGGCGGCCATCTCGCCTGCGGACATGCGACCGCATCAACGCCGTGCCAACCCGTCGGGGAGGCCCTGGCCGACAGCGGGGCCCGCGCCGTACGGATGCAGCCTCGTCCGCTGTCGAAGGCTCCGCTTGCTACGACCACCCCGCTGGCGTGCTGACTAAAACGGACTACCTGGCAAACCATCTCTATCCTATTCTCATTCGTGCCAGTCCTGGATGCAGTTTCTGTCTCTTCTCTTTCCACGGTCCTCATTGCAGCACGACGCCCTGTCCTTCGCGCAGGACTCGCCTCGCTCGTCGGAGACGCCTTCTGCCCCCGGCAGGCCGACTCTCTCGACGCCGCGCACGATGCCCTCCGACGCCACCCTGCCGACGTAGTCCTGCTGGCGCTTCCCGATCCGGCCGAGGCGCTACGTCGCCTGACGGACTCGTTCCCCGATATCCCCTGCCTCGTCGTGACCTCGCGGGCGCTCCGGACGGTCGGAATGGAGGCACTCACGCTCGGCGCGGCTGGCGTGCTTCGTCGCCGCCGCGCGCCCGAGGAGCTTCCCGCGGCGCTCCAGACCGTCGCCAGCGGGGGGCGCTACATCTCGCCACGCCTGCTCCGCATCCTGGCAGATAGCCTC
>JBCDKT010000120.1 GCA_038746285.1 Bacteroidota bacterium | reverse complement strand
TTCGCTCGTGCCGGAGAGCGCGAAGGAGAAGTCAAGCCCGGACTCGTTGAAGTCGAAGGCCGTGAGTGGATTCCAGCCTTCGGTGGGATACTCCAGACCGCCTGCTGGGTTGATGGAGTGGGCGGGGTTGCCAAGCGCGCCCGGGTTGGCGTCGTCGTTCCGCTCCCAGTAGTAGCCCCGTGGGCCCTCATCGTTGTCGAAGGTGAGCGTGCCCGAGCACTGCAGCGACAGCCAGTAGGTCCCCGGCTCTAGGGTGGTGTCGTCGATCATGAACGTGAGGTCGCCTTCGTCATCGGACAGGGGTGCGACGTCCTCGTAGAAGAACAGGGCGGCGCCTGGCTCTCCGGCGGCATCGCTCCAGAACCCGAGGTCGGCGGCGAGGCAGGCGGCAGCGCCGTCGGGGTGTGGCTGGGGAAACTCGAGGTAGTTGCCATCGATGAACACTTCTTGGATCGTCCACATGACGCCCTCGGGCACGACGAAATCGTCGGCGGACGTCGCATCCGTGACGGACTCCGGCGTGGCTCGGAACGCAATCCACTGCCCGTCAAAGTTGCTGAGTTGGTCGAGCAACACCTCGGCACTCGTGGAGTGATAGACCGGGGCGTGGGGGGCGTCCTCTCCGCCCTGGCCGGCCGCCATCTGCATAGCCGTCGGTTGTCCGTAGGCGATGGGCGCAAGCGCGACCGCGAGGAGGAGAAGGCTGTAGAGCTTGGTCATCGGAGGTCGTGGCTGGCTAGACGGCAGGCATCGGAGTGAAGACCGGAGCGGCGTCGCATGCGGTGAGGCGCGAGCGCCACCGGGGTCACACTCAAGGTGGGCGAGGGGGCCGCGCCGAGCGTTGCATCCTCGTTGCATTCTGATGCGCCGAGCGTGCATATGCCGTCCTTGAGGGGATTTCGAGGCGCTATGCCTCCGAATTGAGCGGCGATGTGCGCCAGAGACCGGAGGCGTCCGGCCCTTCCGTTCGATGGGGCGTTGTAGCTTGACCGACGCTCTCTCCCTCGACCGCTCTTGCCATGCGCGCTCTTCTCCTCCTGCTCGTCGTCCTCGCCGTGGGCTGCCAGCCCGCTGCTCCGCCCGATTCCTCGGCAGCCTCGCCTCCGACCTCGCCTGCCGCTATGCCGCTGTCGTCCTCGTCCACCGACGTCCCGCGCGCCTCGGCGTGGCGGCAGCACGACACCACGCGGCTCCTGCCTGCCCGCGTCGAACTGGCCCCGGTACCGCCGCCGACCCCCGCGCCCGCCGACGCCACGATCTTGATCCCCGCCGATGGCGGCTCGCTCGATGCCTGGGAGGCGATGGACGGTAGCCCTGCTCCGTGGACCATCGAGGGCGACGCGGTGGTGATCGCGCCCGGGAGCGGGTCGATTCGCACGAGGCAGCCCTTCGGCGACGTGCAGCTGCACCTGGAGTGGAAGGCCGCGCCCGAGCCGGAGAAGACGAGCCAGGACCGCAGCAACAGCGGCGTGATGTTCTTCGAGGGCCTCTACGAGGTCCAGATCCTCGACACGTTCGACAACGCGACCTACCCCGACGGCATGGCGGGCGCGATCTACGGGCAATACCCACCCCTCGCCGACGCGCTACGCCCGTCCGACCAGTGGCAGCACTACGACCTCTTCTTCCGAGGCCCGCGCTTCGGAACCGACGGGGCCGTCCTCGAACCGGCGCGGTTGACGGTCCTCATCAACGGCGTCCTCGTCCAGAACAACGAGCTGCTGCCCGGCTCGACGCTCTGGATGCAGTCGCTGCCCTACGCACCGCACCCGCGCCGCGGCAAGATCGTCCTGCAGGACCACGGCAGCCCGGTCCGCTTCCGCAACGTGTGGATCCGCGAGACGCCCGACCGCCCGGCTCCGCCCGACGGCTACGCCGAAATCAGGGCGGCGGACGTGTCCGACGCGGACCTCGCGCGCCTCGTCGGGCACTACGAGCGCGGCCCCGGCGACCT
>JBCDKT010000119.1 GCA_038746285.1 Bacteroidota bacterium | reverse complement strand
GGCGGACGCCCGACGGGTCGAACCCGAACAGGTCCTCCTCGGAGAACACGAGGCGGAACTGGGCCTCGGTCTCGAAGAACGGCGCGAACCGGGCGGCGAGCTGGTCGAGGCGGTCGAGGTAGAACGACGTGCTCTCGTCGGGCGCCTCGGGGTTCCACGTGTCGGCGAGCCGCGCCGCCTCGAACACGCGTCCTCCGCCGTCGGCGATGTAGTACGCCACGCGGTCCCCGAGGCGGGGCGCCCGGCCGGTCCGCTCGGCCTCACGGCGGGCGACCTCGTAGGCGGCCGCGCGCGTCCGCTCGCCGGCCGCCACGGCCCGCTCGTAGGCGTCGAGCGACGCCTTGAGCGTCTCGACGCGCTGGAAGCTCTCCACCCCGCCGCCGTCGGCGGCGGCCCAGTCGTGGGCCTCGATCTGTCTGCGGTAGCGGAGGTAGAGGTCGTGGAGCCCCTGGATGTCCTCGTCGAGGAGCCGGCGGATCGCGTCGCGCACGAAGCGCCGCCCGAACCGCTCCGACGAGCGGCTGACGAGGCTCGACCCCTTGAACTTCATGGCACCGTCGTAGCCCAGGAGCGCGTAGTTCTTCTTCTTGTACGAGAGCATCCGCCGGAAGCGGCCGTCGAACCCGATCCGGATGCCGTCGGGCATCTGCTGGCTCAGCGCCTCCACGAACGCCCGTTCGGCCGCCTCGCCGTCGACGCCCCGAGGCGGGACGAACAGCACGCCGTCGGTGTCGACCTCGACGATCTGAGCGCCCGCGCCACGCGCGAGCCGGATGATCTGGCGGAGGAGGTCCTGGCCGGTCGCCGCCACGCGGTCCGCCTCGGCGAAGTCGTTGAACAGGGCGTAGCCAAAACCCATGTTGCCGTAGAAGCTCTGCCCGCACCAGTTGAACAGGCCGTTCCGGCCGGCGAGGACCGTGTGGTGATCGGCGACCGTGAGGCATACGATGTCGCCAGCGTAGGACACCTCCCGGCGGTGCTCACCCTTGACAACGGGTGCGAGCCCGCGCGGAACTCCCGCCTCGGGGTCGTTCACCGCGATCCGGTACGCGCCGTCGTGAGACATGACGTAGGACCGCCGGCCGAGGTGGAGCGAGAGCCGGACGAAGTCGTCGGCAAGCTGCCGGCTGGCCGTCGTGTATCGTTTGCCGTGGCGGTCGCCGTCGCCCGCCATAAGGGCGTCGAACAGGACCCCGAGGCGGTCCGCAGGGAGGTCGAAGACCCACGGCGGGAGCCGTTTATCGTACGAGCCGCGACCGCACTCCGCCTCGAGTACCTCAAACAGCACGCGCGACGAGAACGAGAAGCCATTCTGGTCCTCGCCGAACGCGATCCCCATCCGGCCGCGGAGCGCGCGGAGGACGGTCCGCCCCGACGCGCGCTTCTGGCAGAGCGTGACGCGGTACCCCTCCCCCCGAACATTCCCGTTGGCGTACGTCCTCGGCGTGCTCTTGAAGAGCGTTCCCTCGCTCACGTACCAGCCGACAAAGGCGAGCCAGTCTTCGAGGCGGTATGCGTCCGGCTGCCACCGACCTTGCTGCCGAAGCTCTTTGATGCCTCGCGCCCCGGTCTTGTGCTCGATCCCGTGCCGCTGACACAGGTCGGAGAGCCGGACCGCCTCGGGGGCGGCGCGCTGCGGGGGGAGTGGCGCGAGGGGTGGGAGCTTCCGCCGAACGCGGTCCCCGAGGAGGTCGCCGGCCGTCTCCCACGCGTAGTCCGCCCACGTCCCACCCGGGCGGATGCGGGCGGTGAGGAACCGGTGCTCGGGCGTGACCCGGAAGTCGACGAACCGGTTCTTGATCTCGACGAGCGGTCCGTCGTACGCCTGGCGGTACACCGCCTCGACAGGCTTCACCTCGGGGACGAGCGTGTTCGGGTCGATGGCGTAGACGAGGTCGCCGGCGGCCACGTCGCCCACGCGCTTCGGGCCGTCGACGGTCATCACCTCGGTGTCGGGCGTGAAGCAGTTG
>JBCDKT010000118.1 GCA_038746285.1 Bacteroidota bacterium | reverse complement strand
CGTGGCGCCCGCGATGGCCTGCTGGAGTTCGCTCTTGGTCATGCTGGAGCGACCGTCGATGTCGAGCGCTTGCGCGCGGGACAGCAACTCGTCCTTGGTGGGCTCGCCGTGCGCATCTCGGTACGCGTCGAGGATAGCGTCTTTGAGGTCGTCCTTGGTCATGTCGGACCGTCCGTCGATGTCCAGCTCCTGGGCTCGTTCGTAGAGCATCTCTTTCGTGAGACCGTCGCCGCCATCGACGTAGCCGAGTTCGGTCATCACGCGCTGGACGGCCTCGGGCCAGTCGGCGTATTGGTCGCCGTCGTCGCTCGCATCTTTCTTGGTCTGCTCAGCCTCCTCGCGGGCGTCGTCGGTGAGCAGCGCCCATGCGTCGCGCGGCAGGTAGCGGCTCATGTGGTCGCCGTCGGACGCCGCCTCTCCGCTGGCGGTCTGCCAGTCCTGCTCGGTCCACGCCTCCAGGCTCTTCTGGTCGGCGTCCTTGTCGCCGGTGTAGCCGCCGCCCCGGCGCTCATATTCCTGGGTCAGAAGCTGCGCCTTCCGCGCCGACCACTCGCCCTCGCCGCCGCCTTTGCCGCTCGCCTGGATCGCTTCCTTGAGGCGCCAGCGGAGCTCGGGGTCGGTGTACTTGTCGGCGTAGTCGTCGGGAATGTTGTCGGTGTCGATGGAGGTTTGGTCGAGCCAGTCGTCGATGGAGGTGTCGGACATCAGAGAGGGGCGAGTGAGAGAGGAGACTGGAAACGGAGAGGCATCCCGCTGGCGTTCCCTCCAGATCTGGGTTCAGGCGGGCCCGGAGGGCATCCGGTGGCCGTCGCGCGATGTTTCCGAGCCTATCGCCTAGCCTCCCCATGCAGGTCGTCCCCTCCACGAATGTCCTCGGCGGACCGCTCCAGGAGTGCGGCCGCGACCCGCTGACGGGCTTCTACCGAGACGGCTGCTGCGAGACGGGGCCCAACGACTTCGGCACGCACGTCGTCTGCGCCGTTATGACGGCGGACTTCCTGGCCTACACCAAGAGTCGAGGTAATGACCTCTCGTCGCCTCGGCCGGAGTACCGCTTCCCGGGCCTCCGGCCCGGCGACCGGTGGTGCCTGTGCGTTAGCCGCTGGCGTGAAGCCCTGGATGCTGGTGTGGCGCCGCCCGTCGTGCTGGAGGCGACGCACGAGAAGGCGCTCGGGGTGGTGTCCTTGGACGACCTGCGCCGCCACGCTGCGACCGCCAGCGGATAGTGGATCACGGCGTCGGCTTGCCGGTGGTGCCAGAAGCGGCTCCACTGGCGGAGCTGGGTAGAGGGACGCCGGCGTGAGTGCATGCCTGCTGGCGGCGTGCTGCGCCAGCGGGCAGTGACGGACGTGCTGGGCGGAGGGTTCAGAACCCTTGAGGCCGTTCTCGTATGTGCCAGACTTTCGTGTGTACGTACAAGGGAGACATGCCGATACTGTGGGTACAGACCCAACGAGCCCAATGAACATGTTCTCACATCGCGGCCTCCTTGTGGCTGCGTTCGCCCTGCCTCTCGTCGTCGCCGGATGTGCGTCGTCCGGTGATGATGCGGCGCGCGCTGAGGCGGTCTCGGCCTACGCCGATATCGTCGCGGCGTCCTACCAGGACTCGTACGACGCGGCCGTCGAGCTCGATCAGGCCATCGACGCCTTCGTCGAGGCGCCATCCGAGGCTGGACTGGAAGCCGCCAAGGAGGCCTGGTTGACAGCTCGTGAGCCCTACGGCCAGACCGAGGCGTATCGCTTCGCCAACGGCCCGATCGACGATGCCGACGGTCCGGAGGGACTGCTGAACGCCTGGCCACTCGACGAGGCGTACATCGACTACGTCGAGGGCGACTCGGACGCGGGCATCATCAACCGCCCCGAGGACTTCCCGACCATCGACCAGCAGCTCATCCTCGACCTGAACGAGCAGGGCGGCGAGGAGAACGTCTCGGCGGGATACCACGCCATCGAGTTCCTCCTCTGGGG
>JBCDKT010000117.1 GCA_038746285.1 Bacteroidota bacterium | reverse complement strand
GGCGGACGCGGAGGCGGACAGCACAGATGCCGAGCGGCAGTCGGCGCTCCAGCGCCTCGTCAATGCCAACGACCCTTCGGCCGACGCCCTTGCGCTTCTCGCAGGCCAGCAGGCGATGCTCGGCCGCGTGGGTGCCATCGAGTGGAACGGTAGCCATCAGGGCACCTGCATCCTGGTCGACCACGACAAGGTGCTGACCAACGACCACGTCATCCGCCCGCTCCGCTCCTTTGGGCCGGACACGCTCGAGGTCCGGTTCGATCACCTGAAGGATGCGTCGGGCGCGCTGCAACAGGGCTGGACCGTGCCGGTCGCCGATGACTGGCTCCTGAAGAACCGCCCGCACGGGACCGCGGACACGACGAATGACCCGAACGACGTGCCCGAGCCCCTCGATCTCGACTACGCCCTCGTCCGCCTCGCCGCGAAGCCGACCGACCGGGCGGGGCCCGACGGTGCGGCCCGCACGCCGGTGCAGCTCGACAGGGACGCCACGGCCCTCGCTATCAGCGACCACGTGACTATCATCCAGCACCCGATGGGCGCGCCGATCCACATCGCCTACGGCCATGTCCTCAGCCTCGGGGGCCAGAACCTTCGCGTCCGCTACAGCGCCAACACCAAGAAGGGGTCCTCCGGCGCCGCCGTGCTGAACCATAAAGGCGCCCTCGTCGCCCTCCACCACGCCGGCGACCCGAACTTCGCGGCCGAGCTGGCGGACTACAACCAGGGCATCCCCATCGCCCTCATCGCTGCGGACCTCGAAGCAGCCGGGCTCCTCCCCGACATCGCCGGTGCGGCATGAACTTTCAGGAGGTCAAACCGGTCTACGACGTCATGCGGGCGACCTATCTCGACCGCGACGCGCTCACCCTGCTCCTCGCCATGGGCGGGCCGAACCGGCTCCTCGACGACATCGCCCGGGCCGATGCGACCATGCCGTCGGTCCATCTCCAGGTGATCACGAGTGCGACGACGCAAGGCTGGCTCCCGATCCTCATGCAGGCCGTGCTCGACGATCAGTCCCTGACCGAGCAGCGTCGGCGCGAGATCCGCGGCGACTGGGCCGACCTCCTCCTCCGCTTCGAGCCGAAGCCCGAGCCCGAGGCCGGCTTCGCGCACTGGGACCACCTCCGCACGGACGGCGTCGCCTTCGTCAACCGCACGACGCTGCGCGAGACCATGGGACAGATGGGCGACGTGCTCGGCCCCCGCGTTCTCGTGCTCAAGGGTGACGCGCTCTCCGGCACGAGCTACGCTTGGCGCCTCATCAGCCATATCTCCCGCGGCTTCCCGAACACCCAATGCGCCCATTTCGACTTCGGGACGTGGAAGGGTGACCCGCGTCCCCTAGGCGTCATGCAGTCGCTCGCGGCTCATCTGCGCATCGACGCCACCCTCCGACGGGCAGACATGCCGGGCGACGACCACCTCGCGGCCTTCCTCGTCTCCTGGCTGATGGGCCAGCTTCAGCAGCTTGAGGGCACGCGCTGGCTGATCTTCGACAACGCGCAGTCGAGCGTGCTGCCCCAGGCAACGAAGGAGATGCTGGCGGGCCTCGCCGAAGCGCTCTCCCGCGGCACGGTCGATAATGCGCGGCTCTTCATCCTCGGCTTCGACCTGCCGTTGATCGCCCATGGCGGGGCCAAGGCGCTCGAACTACGGCTTTCCCGTCTCGGCCGGCACGACTTCGAGGAGTATCTGTCGACGGTCGTGCAGCGCTACGGCGGGCTCGGCGACGCGTTCGCGACCCCGGCGGAGGCGCTCGACGAAGTTCTCTCGGGCATCGCCCTCGACGGCGCGGATCGCGAGGCTCTGGAGGCGATCTCGGTCCAGCTCGACCGGATCGTGCAGGAAGCGCAGGAGGCCGGCGCGGCGGTGCCGGCGGGCGAATGAGCGCGTCCAAGGCACCGGGCGGCCTCCGCGCCGAACTCGCCGCCCTCCGCGAGCGCGCAACCGACGGACCACGACTGCCGGAGGGACAGGCCGCCGATGCGG
>JBCDKT010000116.1 GCA_038746285.1 Bacteroidota bacterium | reverse complement strand
GCGGGCCACGAGCGGCTGCGGAACTGACCGGCTGCGTCGCGCTGCATCGCCGAACCTCACGGTTCGCCTGGTGGGGTCGCTTCGCTCCCCGATGCTTTGCATTCACGCTCCTTGCCGGACCAGTTCCTCACTCGCTCTCGCCACACACGCTGAAAACCCGAACAGCTTCTCAGTCCTTCGACAAGCTATTCTTGATAGGCTCTCCATTTTGTCATCCCGGACCCCGATCCGGGATCTAGGGCGTGCCCGTAGATCCTGAAACAAGTTCAGGATGACAAGCCTGTCAGGGTGAACTTGTCGCTGCACTCAGAAGCTGTACGCGACGCGGAGGTAGGCGAAGCTGTTGCGGCGGTAGGTGGCGAACGAGAACGCCGGCTCGCGGAGCAGCCCCGCGAGGTCGGCCGTGTTCCCGCCCGGCCCGCCGAAGACCTGGAGCCCGAGCGTGGCGTTGAGCGCGTCGCGCACGGCGTAGGTCAGCTCGGGGTTGAGCCAGAAGTCCGCGCCGAGGTTGTAGAGTGCGAAGGCCTGCGCCGTGAGGGTCTCGCGCCGGAAGCGGCCGTTCCACAGCAGCGTCAGCGCCGGCTCGAAGCGGTCCTGCGCCACGCGCTCGTCCCAGTCGAAGACGACGGTGCCGAGGGCCTGCGCCCGGAACAACTGTGCTCCGAACGACCGCTCCAGCCCGAGCACGGCCTGGCCCAGCGGCCGGTCGAGCAGAAAGCCGCGCTCGACGGAGGCGCGGAACGCCGGGTCGAGCAGGTCGAGCGGAGTCTCGGGGAGGTCCTCCGGCGGCAGGTCGAGCAGGTCGAGGAGGTCGTCCGGCACGTCGAAGGCCTCGTCGAGGAGGTACGACGTGTGGAAGGCCGCCTCGCCGCGCACCACGAGCGGGTCGAGCGCGAGCGTCTCGAAGGTCAGCCCGAAAACCTGCCGCCGCTCGTAGGTCGGCGTGACCGCGAAGCGGGCGCTCGCAGGCAGGATTGACAGCTCCAGGCCCTTCCGAAAGGCCGGGATCCGGTTGAAGCCGTTGATCCACAGCAGGGCGAGGTCGGTGCGCGCTAGCCCGGTCCACGTCACGCGGAGCGCCGTCTCGGCCCCGCCAAGCGTGGAGTCCTGCGGGGACGGCTCGCTGAACGCGAACGGGATGCCGAGCACGTCATCGGGCAGCGGATTCCACGGCGAGCCGCGCGCCGGGAGGAGCGTCGTCGGCCGCCGAGGAATCGCAACGCCGGTCACGCGAAAGTCCCCGGCGTAGAGGGTCGCGCTCGCCGCCGTCACGCCGAGCCGGAGGTCGTCGAACGGCTGCGCCAGAAACTCCGTCAGGTCGAGCGGCGCGAGGAGGTCGGTGACGAACGTGCCGTCGGTCTTACCCCAGACGATGAGCTGCCGCCCGAGGCGGAGGTCGACGCGGTCGAAGTAGACGTCGAGGTACGCCTCGCGTAGGTCGCCCGCGAGCCGCTCGCCGAGGGCGTCGTAGTCGAGGCGCGGCCGCAGGACGATCCGCCCCCGGTCATAGTCGAACGCGAGGCGCAGGTCGGCCCGGTTGCGGGCGACGAGGACGTCCGGTGTTTCGGCCAGCCGCAGCCCGGCGTAGAGTTGGTACGACCCACCCAGGCGCAGGCGCTCGTCGAGTTGGGCGTAGGCCGGGACGGCCAAGGAAGCGACGAGCCAGAGTAGAAAAGCGCGTCGCACGGATCAGGAGTCCGCCCGGACCGTCTTCCGCACGAGGAACGGGAAGAGCAGGAACAGCACGCCCATCCCGAGGAAGAGGAAGTTGGCCTCGCCCGAGCGCGCCAGCCCGATGCCGAACGCGACGAGGAACAGCACGCCCGCAACCACCCCCATCACGCCGGCCATCTTCCGAATCGAGCTTGCCGACTGCGGCGTCAGGTCGGGGTCGTGGTGATCTTCCTGTTCTGGCATCATAGCGGCAGGGGTCGGGTGGGGAGAGTGGGGAGAGTGGGGAGAGTGGGGAGAGTGGGGAGAGTGGGGAGAGTGGGGAGAGTGGGGAGAGTGGGGAGAGT
>JBCDKT010000115.1 GCA_038746285.1 Bacteroidota bacterium | reverse complement strand
GCGGTGCTACTCGTTCGACCTCGCCGTGTCGCCGCACGCGCAGGCGTTCAGCTACCAGGACTACCTCGGCAACGAGGTGCACCACTTCGACATCCCCGGCTACCACGACCGGCTCACGCTGGAGGCCCGCGCGCTCGTCGAGCTGCCGCCGCCCGAGTCGCCCCCGGACGACCTCCCGATGGACACCTGGGAAACCCTCGACGCGCTCTGGGAGGACGGGGAGCACCTCGACATGACGCTGCCGAGCACCTTCGCACGCCCCTCAGCGGCGCTCCACACCTTCATCGACGAACTCGACTGGACACGGCGCACCGACCCGCTGCGGCTCCTGCGCGAACTCAACCAGCGGATCTACGAGACGTTCGCCTACAGCTCCGAGGCCACGCACGTCCACTCGCCCATCGACGATGCGCTCGCGAGCCGGGGCGGCGTCTGCCAGGACTTCGCACACTTGTTCATTGCGCTTGCCCGGCACCTGCGGATCCCGTGTCGCTACGTGAGCGGCTACCTCTTCTACCAGCGAGACGGCTCCTCGAAGGATCGCTCCGCCGAGGACGAGTCGCACGCCTGGGTGGAGACCTACCTGCCCGGCCTCGGCTGGGTCGGCTTCGACCCGACCAACAACATCCTCGCCGAGGAACGGCACATCCGCGTGGCGCTCGGCCGCGACTACGCCGACGTGCCGCCGACGCGCGGCGTCTACAAGGGCAGCAGCGGCAGCACGCTCCGGGTAGGTGTCCACGTCGCCGAGGCTACCTTCGCCGGGACCGCCGACGTGCGCCCCGACCTCGCTCTCGTCACCCACGCCGACGCGCGCGACCCCGAACCGGCCCCGCAGCAGTCGCAGCAGCAACAGTAACTCAGCTGGACGCAACCGCGGCCATCGTGTGGGTGCGCTTCATTACGATGGGCATGCGGCGGCCGAGGCCGAACGCCTTCGTGGTGACGCGGAGGCCGGGGGCGGCCTGGCGGCGCTTGTACTCGTTGCGGTCCACCATGCGCAGGATGCGCCCGACGAGCGCGGCGTCGTAGCCGGTCTGCGCGACGATGGTGTCGAGCGGGAGGTGGTCCTCAATGTAGCAGCGCAGGATGTGATCGAGGACGTCGTAGGGCGGGAGCGAGTCGGAGTCCTGCTGGCCCGGCTTGAGTTCGGCGGACGGCGGCTTGGTGATCGTGTTCTCGGGGATGACTTCGCGGCCCGCGCGGTCGTTGATGTGCCGCGCGAGGGCGTAGACCTCCTGCTTGAACACGTCCGAGAGCACGGCCAGGCCGCCCGACATGTCGCCGTAGAGGGTCGCGTAGCCGACGGCCATCTCCGACTTGTTACCCGTCGTGAGGAGGAGGTAATTGAACTTGTTCGACACCGCCATGAGCGTGAGCCCGCGCGCGCGCGCCTGGACGTTCTCCTCAGCGACGTTCTCCTCGGTGCCCGCGAAGACGTCCGTGAGCATCGCTCCGAAGGCGTCCACGGCCGGGCGTATCGACACCTCGTGGAACTCGATGCCGAGCGCGTCGGCGAGCGCCTGCGAATCGGAGACGGAGCCCGACGAGGAGTACGCCGAGGGCATCGTGATCCCAACCACGCGGTCCGGCCCAAGCGCGTTCGCCGCGAGCGCGCACGTCACCGCCGAGTCAATGCCGCCGGAGAGTCCGATAAGTGTCTTGGCGAAGACGGGCGTCTTGGCGAAGTAGTCCCGGATGCCGAGCACGAGCGCGTCGTGGAGGTCGGCGATGGAGGCCTCAGCGTGCGGCCGTTCTTCCGTGTGACCGTTCTGCGGTGGAGAAGCTGTACCCTTCTCCTTCATGCTCGCCCAGTCCCAGACAGCGTAGCCCTCCTCAAAGCTGGGGAGCGTGACGAGCGGCGTGCCACCTGCGTCGAGCACGCGGCTGTCGCCGTCGAAGATGATCTCGGTGTTGGCGCCAACCTGGTTGACGAAGACGAACGGCAGGCCGTGCTCGCGGCAGGCGTCGACGAGGATCTGGCGGCGCGTGGCCTGCTTCGTCATCGAGAACGGGCTCGCGCTGATGTTGACGAACAGCTC
>JBCDKT010000114.1 GCA_038746285.1 Bacteroidota bacterium | reverse complement strand
CCGTCATCGGCGACGTCCGCCACCACGACGGCGTCGACCTCGCGGCTCCTCTCGGGACGCCGGCCCTCGCGACCGCCTCGGGGGTCGTCGCGTGGTCCGGAGTGCGGGGCGGCTACGGCCTGACTGTGGACGTCCGTCACCCCCAGTCGGGCCTCGTCACGCGCTACGCCCACCTCGACGCGGTCGCCCCAGGCATCGCGCCGGGGGTCCCGGTGAGCCGAGGGGCCGTTCTCGGGTTTGTAGGCGAGACGGGGCTCGCGACGGGGCCGCACCTCCACTACGAGGTCCGGAGCCCCTCGGGGCCGCTGGACCCGGTCGCCCTAACCGAACGCTACGGCCGCTCCTACGCGGAGGCGAGGGACGTGCACGGCCGAGCATGGAACCGCTGGGCGACCGCGCAGCGAGGGGGGGCGCCTGGCGGGCGATGACACGGCGGACTCACGCGTCGCGAGCCGGGTCCCCGGAGACGGTCAAGAGGTCTGCCAGGACGGCCAGTAGGCTCCGCAGGATCGTCACGTGGAAACGCAGGGTCGGTGTCGTCTTCCTGCTTGTCCTGCTGCCGGTCACCCTCGTCGTCGCACACGACGCCCTCCGTCTCAACTGGACGGCGAGCATCCCGCGCGGGCTCTACACGACGGAGCCCTTCGACCCCGCCACAGCCCGTCCCGGTGCGGTCGTCATGTTCTGCGCCGACCCGGATGCCTCGGCGTCGGTCGAGCGCTTCTTCCTCTCGGGCGACGACTGCGTCCGACATCACCCCAGGCCCGATCAGCCGGCCCGCTACGCCGAGCTCGCCAAACCGCTCGCAGCGCTGCCTGGGGACACCGTCGTCGTCGCGCGCTCGGGCGTCCGCGTCAACGGCCGTCTCCTGCCCGCATCGGAGCCCCTCGCTGAGAGCCGGCTCGGGGAGCCGGTGACAGCCGCTCTAGGAAGGCACGTGCTGGGGGCCGGGGAGTACTGGGTGCACAGCTCCCGGGTCCCGTACTCGCTCGACTCGCGCTACTACGGACCCGTAGACGCCGTTCGCGGCGTGCTCCACCCCGTGCTCGTCTGGGACCCGTAGGCCCGAGACACCTCGGTGGAGCTCTGGGCGCCCTGGGGCGGTGCGTCTAGTCGGAGTCCGGGAACGCGCTGCGGGCGATGTCCCGGAAGGCTTTCCGGAACTCCTGAATCGCCTCCGATGGCTCCACGCCCTTGGCGACGGCCTCGTCGAGCTTGAGGAGGTGGCCGTACACGGCCCGCCACGCCCCGACATTGGACTCGTCCAGGGAAAAGATCCGGGACCGAACGTAGGCCGAGGTCGTAAGTCCGAGGGCGGCCGCTGCCCGTTTGATCTGCTCGCGCTCGCCGGCCGTGGTCTTCACGGTCACGGTGGACGTGCAGGGCTGCTTGATTGCGGGCTCGTCGAGCCAGTGGAGTTTGTCGCCCTCGCGTTCGCCCCCGGTCTCTGGAGCGTCTGTCTGAGGCATGTGTGGGAGTAGCGAGGTCGGGACGGCGGAGGGGGCTGGGGTGGCAATATATCCCCCTGGCGCCGCCGGCAGAGACCAGGTATACTCAAGGTATACGTTCGGTATCCCTCCCTGGTATGCAACCGCGCCACCGCGACGGTCGCAGGGGTTCCCTACGCCCCACCGACTTTGACCTCGTCGCCCTCCGGTCAACGACCGGAGGGCCGCTCGAGGCGCCCCCCTACCTCGACGTCGTCGTCGGGTACGGGGGCTCGCACCGCTACATCTCGCTCCACATCGACTGGGACGTTCGACCCGTCATCGACGATGGGGTCTCCGACGCGACGGGCTTCTACGCTCCGTTTGCCCTCTGGGCGCATCACGTCTCCGTTTGGCCCGTCCTCGTGAGCGCCCAGCGCGCAACCACCCGGCCAGGACCCGTCGCCGGGTCCGAAACGCGCGTGGTCCTCGACCGGCTCACGCGGTACCTCTACATGGGCTCGCCGGCGAGTGTCTCTCGGTTCCTGGCCGCTGCAAACCCGACCGGTCCACCGGAGGGGACCGCGGAGGACTCACCCGAGCCTCCGACGCCGGG
>JBCDKT010000113.1 GCA_038746285.1 Bacteroidota bacterium | reverse complement strand
GGCCGTCATGGCCACCGGGCGCTCCGAGCCGCCGCGCTTGACGCGGCTCTGCGTCCGCGCGTAGTCGATGATGACGCCCCGCATCGCACGCGCCGCCAGCCGGAAGAAGTGCGCGCGGTCGGTGAGCGCGGGCGCGTCGCCACCGCCCAAGCGTGCGTACGCCTCGTGCAGCACCGCCGTCGTGTTGACGGTGTCTGACGCTGAGAGCTTGCGCCGCTGGCTCCGAGCCACGAGCCGGAGCTCGTCGTAGAGCCTCCCGACGAGGTCGCTGAAGGCGTTCGGGTCGCCCTCGCGGGCGCGGTCGAGCAGGATGGCGGTCGCGGCCATGTGAGCGCAGATGGCTAGGCCGGAAACCTACAGGGAAATGACCCGACGCAGTGCCAGGGACAAAAAAGTGCCGGCTTGTGGACCGCCAGCGGGAGATCTGTCGATGGGGGAGGTGGACCCACCCTCTCCGACCGTGACTCGACTCCTCCATCTCGCCCCGCTGGCGCTGCTGGCCGCGCTCTCGCTCTCGCCCGCCGCCAGCGGGCAGGACTGCCCGCCAGGTAGCGTGGTGCTCGATTCCGGCGTTTGTGGAATCGTGCACGATGACCTCGGCGCCGATGGCGCCCGCGTCGCGCAGACCCCTCTCCCCGTCGTCACGGACAGCGTCAGTGTCCCGTACACCGTCACGTACCGGGAATACGAGTACGATTGGCAGAACCCGAGCCCCGGTACAGGGAGGCCCCAGGCGTTCGTCGTCCGGTCGATCGTCGAGTGGGAGCATCGGCCGGGGACGCCGTACTACTCCATGGTCAGTACGTTTCAAGGCGAGGAGAGGCCGAACAACGGCGCCGGCGGGTACGGGTCTCGGCAGATAACGCTCAGGAGCGACGGTGTCGAGTTGGAGACGCTGACGGCGTCGCCAGGGAACCTGGTCGCATCACCCACCTCAGGTTTGGCCTTCCTCCCAGACTGCCCATTTCTCTATCCGGCCGATGAGGACCGACGAACTCAATGCTTAGCACAAAACGAGGAGACTCGAAATGGTGTCAGGTCCAATGCGCCTGGGTTCTTTCAGGGTCTGAACCATCGGCTCTCGGCTGCGACTGCGCCGGCCCCGCTCATCTCGTCGACGGGGTTCGACCGTGGGTCGGTCGAGGCAGGCGTCGAGTTCGAGGTGCTCGTCGAGGTCACGAACCCGTACGCGACGTGGGTGCTCGACGTCGGACCGACAGAGCCGATCGAGTTCTTCGACGCCGACGGCAACACGGCGAGCGTGGACGTTCTCTCGACGCCGACGCCAGTGGACACGCTCTTCGGCGGGGAGACCGCGACGCTCCGGTACCGCGCCGTGACGGACGAGGGCGGCCTGCTCAGCGCAGCGGTCCTCGTCGGGGGGACGAAGACGCGGTACTACCGCGAGCCCGTCGAGGCGTCCGTCGGGTGCTCGTTCGACGCCTCGGGCCGCACCGCTGGCGCCAGCGGGCGCCGCGACGACCCGTCGTGTACGCTCGACGTGGAGGACAGTGAGGCGATCGTCGTCAACGACGAGGGGGAAGAGCCCGACGCCGACACGGCCGATGGGATCTGCGATGCGGATCCGGGTACCGCTGGCGAGCAGTGCACGCTTCAGGCCGCACTCGAAACCGTCGCCGTCTCCGACGACGTGAAGCGGGTCGTGTTCGACGTGGGCCGTGCCACGGCGCCGACCGTCCCCGTTCCTGAAGGCGTTCGCATCGACGGCGCAGGCGGGTCGGCCAACATCGTTCGGATAGAGTCTCTGGAGGGCGGCACGCTGGAGATGACAGAGGGGAGCAGTCTCCAGACAGCTATCCTGGAGAACGTGCGGCTCGTGGTTCGGGGCCCAGACGTGCGGCTCACGGCGTTTGGCGTCGGCGACTCCGGGATCGGAGACGAAACGATCGTAGACGGAACCTCGATTGAGGTCCGACCCGAAGCCGAGAACGTGCGGATCACAAGCTGCACCGTGGACTACGCCGACCTAGGAATCGTGATCGAGGCCCGCGATGCCCAGGTCCGGGAATGCATCGTCCAGCCGGCAGGTACGGGGACGGGCGAGGC
>JBCDKT010000112.1 GCA_038746285.1 Bacteroidota bacterium | reverse complement strand
GGGTGACGAGCACACCGCGGACGGCGACGATGGGGTGCTCCCCCTCGCCGATCTCGAAGACCGGGAGGGTGTCGGTGAACCAGTGCTTGAAGCCCCGGTCGGTGCCGCGGCGGCCTACCCTGACGGTCCCCGCGGGGAGCGCGCCGCCGGCTGCGGCCTCGGCGGCGTGCAGCTTGTCGGAGAGGTAGCGGACCTGGACGGCCTGCCCGGCCGCCTCGACACGCGTCGCATCAGCGCCAGCCGCTTCTGGCCAGTCGACGGAGAAGGCCCGGTCCCCGGGTAGGAAGCCGTGGAAGGTGGTCTGGAGGCCCTCGGCGGCCTCGCGGGCCACCGGGTCGACGCCCTCGGGCACGGACCGCTCGGCGCGAATGCGAGAGTCATGGACGAAGTAGAGGGTCGCGTCGGCGGGGTCGTAGAGGAGGTGCGTCGCGCCGCGCGTGTCCTCCCACGTCTCACGTGAGACGACACGGCCACCGTCGACGGTCTTCGAGCTGAGGTAGATCGCTCGTCCGAGGTAGGCGAGGACCTCGGACACGTCACCCCGCTCCAGGCCCGTCCGGTCGAAGGCCGCCAGCGCGTCGGCGCCGTTGGCGAAGAGGGTGAGCTCGGTCGCTCGGAGTTCGGAGACCACGCGGTCGCGCCGCTGGCGGGCAGCGAGGACGGCCTCGGTCGCCTCGGCGACCCGTCCGCGGTACCGCCGGAGTTGGCGCTCAGTGGCACGTTCAGCGGCTCGCTTACTGAAACGCCCCTCTGCTGCCGCCTCACGCGTCGCCCGCTCGATCGATTCGAGATCGTCGGTGGCTTCGGCCAAGTATGCCTCGGCCTCCTCCAGAGCGCGCTCGGCGTCGAGTTCGATCTCGGAGCGGGGGGCGGGCACGTCGCCAGCGGGCACGTCGCCAGCGGTCGTGTCGTCCCCGGCCGTGTCGTCCCCGGCTGTGTCGTCCCCGGCTGTGTCGTCGGGCTTGCCGCCGGCGGGCTCCTCGTCGACTGGCGGCGCGTCGGTCACGCCGGACCCCTCGGCCTCCGCCTCGTCGAGCGACTCGCGGGCAGCTCGGACGTCGGCGGTCGAGCGCTCCTCGCTGTGGGCGTCGAGTTGCTCGGCCATCGCGCCGAGCCGGTCGAGGACGTCGTCGGCAATCCTACGGGCGAGCCGGTCGCCGCGGACGGCCTCGACAACGAGGGCCGCCAGCATGGCCACGGCCTCGGCGTAGCGCCGGGCGCGGTCAGGGGAGACGGGGGCGACGGCCGGCATCAGTTGGTCGAGACGAGGAGCAACTTGATCTCGGCGAGCGCGTCCTCGAAGCCGGCGAGCGGGTCGGCATCTCGGGGCTCCGCCGTCGCGTTGGCGGTGGCCTTCGGTGCGCGCTTCTTTGGCGCCTTCTTCGGCTTGGTCGCCTTCGGCTTCTTGGTCGTCTTCCGGTTCGCGCTGGTGGCCTTCTTCCGCTTGGCCGGGGGCTTCGTCTCCGTGTCGGAGGCGTTGGCGAACAGCTCGTCCGCTGCGACCTCCGAGAAGCCGTCCAGTGAGTCTTCAGCGACACCCTTCTTCCACGTCAGCCCCGTCGCTCCGACATAGGCGAGCGCGAGTGACCCGTCGGCCGATCGGGCGGCGACGACGGGCTGCCCGCTGGCGGTGCGGTAGGTGCCCTCGATCGTGTAGTCGGTGCGGCCCTGGGTCAGCGTGCCCGAGGCGACAGCGTCTCGGGCCTCCTGGAGTGCGCGGGTCGCACGCTCGCCGGCTCTGCCGGAGCGGGCGGACGTGGAGGCCCCCGACCGATTCCGTGCAGCAGAGCGGCGCTGAGAGCCTCCGCCAGAGGAGCCGCCAGTGGAGCCGCCAGAGGACCGCTTTCGGCTCCGATTCTTTGGGGACGAGCTTTTCGGGCTCTCTCGCGTGCCGCGCTCCTCCATGTCGGCGAACATGGCCGCGTACTGGGCACGCGAGTAGTCGCCGTTCACGAAGTACGTCATCCCGGCGCGCTCCGCCAGCGCGCGGACGCCCGCCTCGCCAGTCCCGAGTGGCCGGTCGTGCTCGTCGAAGACCTCGAACGCGTAGGGGTCGTGGCCGTGCTCAGCCGCGTGCCCGGCGACCTCGTCAGCCGTGAACGCAACCGGGTAGCCACCGCTGAAGTCGCGGAGGCGCGTCTTGACGGTGTGGACCTGGCCGC
>JBCDKT010000111.1 GCA_038746285.1 Bacteroidota bacterium | reverse complement strand
GGCATCATCGGCGATCGTCCACGCCTGCTGGCCCCGCCCGTCGGTGGCCGTCACGACGACGTTCGCGCCGTTGTAGCGGTCCAGTGCTACCGAGTCGTCGAGCTGGTTCGTCGAGCCCGGCTCCATGATGAACACGCGCGACCGCTCGCCCCCGACCCACTCGAACGAGAACGCAGGGAGGCCAGCTGCGACGGTTGCCAAACCGAATGTCTGGACCCCACCGCCGACGAGTGCCCCGCCCGACTGGCGCAGCGCCGGGGCCTCACGCAGCCCCCCGTTCTTGGTCTGTACGAGCGCGCTCATGGGGCCGGGGTGGTGAACGTGATTGCCTCGGTCCAGGCGCTCGTGAGGTCCTCAGCCGTCCGGATCTCCCCGCCATCGTCGTCCAGGAGCGGGGCCGGCACGGAGCGTGCGCGGACGTTGTACTCGGTGGCATCCGACGGAAACCACGCCGGGTCGAGATCGAGCGCGGTCTCGACCGTCCCGTCGGCGACGGCCAGCGAGTGCGACGTGGCGCCCTGGCCGGTCTCCCAGACCTCGACCTCCACGGACGCCAGCCCGAGTGTGGCGGGCACGTCGCCGACGGTCGCCACGAGGTCGTCACGGCCGGTGCCCGAGAGCGCGGGCGGGTCGGCAGGGACCGGCTCTAGGCGGTCAGTCTCGTCGACCATTGACGCGGGATGGACATGTCCGTAGAACCGCGTCACGAGCGAGCCCGGCGCCCTGCTGGCGGAGGCGTCGCCGCGGTGATCCACGCGGGTCTCGATGAGGCTCGCTGGTCGAGTGGCGCGAGAGACGAGCGACATGGCGCTAGCGGGCAGCGCGTCCCAGAGGACGGCGATCGGCCGTGATCTCGGTGACGACGAGTTGGAGGCGGACGGGCGCAGACTCAGCTCCCGCGACCGCGTAGCTGGCATCGGTGTAGGCCGTGACCAGCTGGCGCGGCTGGCCCTCTGCTGGGAGCGTGGCCGTGTCGAGCACGTCGCCGGGGCCCAAGACGAACGGGTCGTTGGTCGGGCTCGCCGCGCGGTCGCCGATCGCGATCACGACGGCATGCAGCGACGTTTCCTTGACGCGGACGACGAGCGAGACCCGATTGCGGTCGGGGTCGACGGGCGCGACGTCGGCTGCGGTCGCCGTGGCGACGGCGGAGGCGCGAGAGCCCTGCGTATTCGGGCCTTCGTCGATCGTGCGGGTGATCCAGGGCATAGCCAGTGGCTCGGGATGCGGGGGCCTAGGCCGTCCGGTAGGCCTCCATGATGATGGAGACGTCCACGTTGTCGCCCGTCGGGTTGGTGACGTAGGCCGTGAGCGGGCGGTTGTCGGGGACGACGAGCGACGGCTCGATCCGGTGCTCGGAGAAGAGCTCGCCGTACTGAGTGGCGGTCATCGCGGGTAGGAGGTCCGCCGTGCCTGTCCGGAATGCCAGGGTCAGTTCGTCATCGCGCCCTCCCCCGACGCTCACGAGCACACGCCGGACGCCCAGCTCGATGCCTCGACTCTCAAACCGGAGCGGCGTCTCGACGGCGCCAGCGGGGACCTGGAGCGAGCTGTGGAGCAGGACGGCCTCTGCGCTTGGGTCGAGGCGACCCGACGACTCCAGCGCGTCGAGCTGCTCGGCGGTGTAGCCGACGATCGCGACGTTGGCCCGGTCAGCGACAACACCCTGCCCGGAGTTGACGTCGATCTGAATCTGGTCGGCGTTTTCGAACCGGATCGGGACGGCGAGTGGATCGCGGAAGAGCTTTTGGAGCGACTCGACAGGGATGTTCTCGAACAGGACCCGGCGCGTGCCACGCCGCGCAGAGAGGGACACTGTTACGGTCTGGTCGGCCCCGGTATGTCCGACGATGAGACGGGTCAGCCCGAACTGGCCCTCCGTGAAGCGTTCAAATTCGGCCCTCTGGGTTTCGTCAGCCCCCGCGAACTTGAGCTCTTGCGAGTAGACGGCAAACGCACCCGGTAGAACCAAGGGCCTGCTGGAGGCTACGGGACTGGTGGGAGCTGTGCCCGGTGCTGGCGACACCTCTTGGAGGAACGTCCGCGTTGCGGCCTGGGCAGCCGATCGGACGGAGGTGGTGAGGAGGTCGTCCATGACGTCTGTGTCCTGGTGAGTGGGGGCCTCGTTGGCGGGTTAGATGTCTCGCGACGTTGAGGCAGGAGAGAAAGCCACGGCGCCGGTCT
>JBCDKT010000110.1 GCA_038746285.1 Bacteroidota bacterium | reverse complement strand
GAGACTGACGACCAGAGACTCGACGACAACCGGACGGTCCAGAAGTTCGCCTGGGGCGTCCTCGGCTACACGATCCTCGTGATCCTGTGGGGCGCCTTCGTGCGCGCCTCGGGGTCGGGCGCCGGCTGCGGCGACCACTGGCCGCTCTGCAACGGCGAGGTGATCCCCACCGACCCGACCTTCAACACGATCGTCGAGTTCGGGCACCGGCTCACGAGCGGGCTCGCGCTGCCGGCCGTGTTCGTGCTGATGTGGCTGGCGTGGCGGCACTTCGGGCCGGGCTCGCCGGTGCGCAAGGCCGCCGCCGCCTCGGTGTTCTTCATGGTCGTCGAGGCGGCCATCGGCGCCGGGCTCGTGCTCTTCGAGTACGTCGCCTACAACGCCTCGATCGGGCGCGCGGTCTGGATGGCGGCGCACCTCACGAACACGCTATTCCTCGTCGCCGCGATCACCCTCACCGCGTGGTGGGCGGAGGGCGGCTCGACCCCGAGGTGGCGCCTCTCGGCCCGGTCGGTGTCGCTGGTCGCGACGCTCATCGCCACGGTCATCCTGAGTGCCGGAGGAGCGGTGACCGCGCTCGGCGACACGCTCATCCTCGGCGGCGGCCTGAGCCCGGAGACCAACGCCGTCGTCGCGACGCTCATCGCCGCGCGCGTCTTCCACCCGACGATGGCGTTTGTGGTGCTCGCCATCCTCGGCGCGGCCGTGTGGGTCAACCGCCGGGCCACCCTGCAGGTGACGCAGCTCGGGATGGGCGTGCTCGGGCTGTTCGTGGCCCAGATGGCCCTCGGCGCGCTCAACGTGTGGCTGATGGCCCCGATCTGGATGCAGATCATCCACCTGCTGGTCACCAACCTGATCTGGATCGGCCTCGTGGTCTACACGACCGAGGCACTGGCCGTCCCCGAGGCGGAGCCAGCGCGCGAGCCGGTCCTCGCAGGCTGACGTGTGCCTGCTGCTGTTCGCCGTCGACCCGAGGCCGGACGTCCGCCTCGTGGTGGCGGCCAACCGCGACGAGTTTTGGGCCCGGCCGGCGGCCCAGATGACGTGGTGGGCCGACGCCCCGAATGTCCTCGCCGGTCGTGACCTGGAGGCCGGGGGCACGTGGATGGGCACGACGCACGACGGCCGCTGGGCCGCCCTCACGAATGTCCGCGACCCGCAGGCCCCGAGGCGGGCGGAGCGTTCGCGCGGCCACCTCGTAGCAGATTTCCTGCGCGGATCCACCTCGGCGACCGAAACCGCCGCCTCGGTGCACGCCGCGCGCGACCGCTACGACGGCTTCAACCTCGTCCTCGCCGACGCCGGGGCGGTCTGCGTCGTCTCGACGCGGAGCGACCAGCCGACCGAACTGGGTCCGGGCGTGTACGGCCTCTCGAACGACCGCCTCGACGTGCCCTGGCCGAAGGTCGAGCGCGGCCGAGCCGCCTTTCGCGCCGCCACCGAGGCGGGCGCGGACCTCGACATGCTGCTCGACCTCCTCGACGACCGCCACCAGCCGCCGGACGCGGCGCTGCCGGACACAGACATCGGGATGGAGTGGGAACGCCGCCTCGCGCCGATGCGCATCGTGACGTCAGACTACGGGACGCGCGTGAGCACCGCCCTCGTCATCGGCCGCGACGGCCGCCTCGAGGCGGCAGAGCGGACGTGGGCGCCCGACGGCACCGAGGCGGGGGTGGTACGCCTCAGGGTTGAACTGTAGAGTCTCTAAAGCAGCCAAAGAGCACATAGGACGATTCCAAGGTGCTTCAGTACACGCCACACTTTGCGAACTGAAAGAGTTCGACGTGCCAGCTTTATTGCAAGAAGTCCGACAAGGCCCCAGAGAAATCCGAGTATCGAAGCAAACCAAGCCATCTCGGGCTCGCTCCATGAGTCGGTTATCAGCACGAGCCCAACAGCAGGCACTGCAAGAAATGCCAGAATGCTGACGACGCTCTCGCCCCTCCAATGCAAGCCAACCCATGCGCCTGCGCATGCTGCTGAGTAGAGGAAGGTTAGCAGAATGAGAGGGACCGTGAGCATGGAAGAACCTCGGCTTCTTTCCAATCACGATCCTTCCAGCAACTCTCCCTCGAACCGCTCGGCCAGCGCGTCCGCCGCCTCGGGGGAGGCCGCCTCGGTGTAGACGCGCAGGATGGGCTCGGTGTTGGACGTGCGGACGTGCGCCCAGCCCTCATCGAGATTCACCTTCACGCCGTCCTCGGTCGAGACCCGGCCGCCGGCGTAGCGCGCGGCGAGCGCCCCGAGGAGGGCGTCGGCGTCGAGGTCGTCGGTGAGCTGCACCTTGTGCTTGGCGATCGCGTAGCTCGGCAGGTCGGCGCGGAT
>JBCDKT010000109.1 GCA_038746285.1 Bacteroidota bacterium | reverse complement strand
GAACGGCAGGTGCAGCACCGGGTCCGGCGCGGAGAGGTCGTTGGCCCAGAGGAACGACTCCTGGCGGATCAGGATCGAGTTCTGGAAGAAGCGCCACAGCGCGATGATGATTGGGTACTGCAGCAACAACGGCAGACAGCCGCCGAGCGGGTTCACGCCCCGGTCCCGGTAGAGCTTCATCATCTGCTCCTGCTGCTTCTGCGGGTCGTCCGGGTACTTCTCCTTGAGCGCGGTCATCTCCGGCTGGAGGTCGCGCATCTTCGCCGTGCTCCGGTAGGCCGACTTCGTCAGCGGGTAGAGCAGGATCTTGATCAGGATGGCGAAGAGGATGATGACGACGCCGTAGCTCGGGATGAACGTCCCGAAGAGGCGGAAGACCGGCGCGATGACGTACTTCGCGAGCGGCCGCGTCATGAACGCGCCGAAGCCATAGTCGACGACCTCGTAGAGGCTCTCGTCGTAGTCGTCGAGGAAGCTCAGGTCGACGGGGCCGAGGTAGAGCGTGTACGGGTTCGGCTCGCCGGTGGCCGCGCGCGGGATGAGCAGGCGTGTGGTGTAGTAGTCGTCGAAGGCGGCCTCGCCCGGCTCGCCGATCCGCAGGCCGTCGAGTTCCGCGCCCTCGGTCGCGAGCCCTTCGCCGGGAAGGATGGCTGCGACGAAGTACTTGTTCTTGACCGCCGTCCACTCGATGGTGCCGGTGATCAGCTCGTTAAGCTCCGGCTCCTTCGAGAGCTTGATCTGCTCGACCTCGCCGCCTGCGCGGACGTAGGCGCCGGCGTTGATGGACTCGTCGTTGGCGTCGAGCTCGTCGAACGGCAGGCCGCCGTCCCAGAGAAGTTCGTAGCCGCCCGCGCGCGTGAGCAGGTTCGAGTTCACTTCCTCGACGGCAAAGCCGACGCCGTGGCCTTCGGGCTCGAAGGTGTAGGCGAGCCGCAGCGCGCCGCCGCCGATGGGCGCGTCGAAGGCGATCTGCTGGGGGCCGTCCGTCACGCGGATCGTGTCCTGCGTGGACGCCGTCGTCTGGAAGAAGAGCGAGCGCGAATCGACGATGCGGCCTGAGGGCGGCGTGAAGACGACCGCCAGCGCGCCGTCGTCCGTGTTCGAGACGAGATCGACCGGTGTCGCTTCTTCGCCCGCTTTGTTGTACTCCTTAAGGACGAAGTTGAGCATCGTCCCGCCCTTGGTCGAGAGCGTGGCGATGTAGGTCTCGGTCTCGACGACGACCGTCTCGGCAGTGCCTTGGGTGGCCGCGGCGAAGGCCGAGTCGGTCGGAGCCGCGAGCGTGCCCTCGACAGCCGGGTCGACGAGGAAGGGCTCGCCCTGGTCGAGCGAGTCGGGCTGGAGCGCCGCGAGCGAGTCGGCGATGGCCTGGCGCTGCTCCGGCGTGGGAGGCTCGGGCGCGAAGAAGATCATCCACACCCCCATGATGACCGAGATCAGGACGATCCCGACGAGGGTGTTGCGGTCGAGGCCTTGCTGCTGCTGGTCCACGAGGAAAGGGGGGTACGAGCGGGTGGGGAGAGCGCCAGGCAGGCAACGGGGGCACGGAGGGGCAGTTTCGCCCCGGTCGTGCATTGCGTGCCGTGAATTATTCTGCCGCCTTCGGTTGAGACCGCGTTTGCTCCGTCTGCAACTCGTTCAAGACCCGGTCGAGGGCACGGGGCAGGTCGCGCCGGATCTGCTGTGAAGCGGTGGCTTCCTGGCCGCGAAAGAGCACCATCGCCGTGAGCGTCTCGGGGCGGTCGGAAAAAAGGTCCACCAACGGATGCTGGTGGACCCGGAACGTCTCGCGCAGGAGGCGGCGGAGGCGGGTGCGGCCGGCGTTGGTGCGCGCCCGGCGACCCGGCGCAAAGCCGACCTGGATGGGCACGCGGCGGCCGACGTCGGCCTCGGAGGCGAGGCGGTAGAGCACCGCGATGGACCCGGCGGTGACGCGGCGGACGTCGGTGCGGCTGCGGTCGAAGAGCGGGCGGATCAGGCGACGGCGCTTCAGGCGGAAGGCACGCGGCCATCCATTCCGACGTGGGCGATTGCGCTGAGGCCGATCGCGCCGGGTCTCCTCCGCCATCGCGGGCTACGCTACTTGGTCGAGCGGGTGTCGCTCACCGTGAGGTTCTTGCGGCCCTTCTTGCGACGGGCAGCGAGCACCTTGCGGCCGTTCTTGGAGGCCATCCGCTTACGGAAGCCGTGCTTGTTGGCGCGCTTGCGGCGGCTGGGCTGGTAGGTACGTTTCATGACAGTCGGATGCTTAGACAGTCGAAGGCTGGGGAGCCGAAAAGGCGAGGCGTCAGGTCCGAAGCAGCGAACTGCCGAGCGGGCAGCAGTGCGCTTTGCGGAGCCGATGAAGATACGCCGCGTGCTACCCG
>JBCDKT010000108.1 GCA_038746285.1 Bacteroidota bacterium | reverse complement strand
GGAGGAGTACCTCGGATCGAACGACACGACTCCGGTGTGTACTCTGCCAGCGGGGCAGACATCTACGTGTACGAGGCAGAGATCGACGGCAGTCGCGGCAGCGGAGTCTACGCTTACAACGGCGATGTATGGCTCCACGACACCGAGGTGACAGACGCCGACGGCTATGGTGCGCGTGCTACGAATGGAGGAACAGTTCACTTCGGCACACACTGGTTCTCGGCAGGCGACGAGAACAACGTCCTGGAGAGAAATCGGGACGGTACACTCCGGATGTGGGCTGGTTCTGAGGCCGCCGCTGGGGCGGGCACGAGCAGCAACTTCGGGCGCAACACATTCCGGCGTGACCCAGGGTACCAGTTCAGCCGCCACGCCTTCGTCCGATACGGGTCCGATGTCCGTGCCGAGTGCAACTACTGGGGTACCGCGAGTGGGGCACCCGACCCCTCTGATATCCAGGTCGATGGCACGAGTACGATTGATTACACGCCCTTCCTCGCGAGTGCTGGAGGGTCGTGTGGAGGGACATCTGCACGAACCGTTGGAGGGACTGGAACCAAGTCAGGGGAGCTCTCGGGCCCACCTGAGGGAATGGACCCACTCCGCTGGGAAGCCCTTCGGCTCGCGGATGAGAATGCGCTCGGCGAGGCGTTCGGTCTGCTGATGCGTGCCATCGAGACGGCCGAGCGACCCGAGGACGCGCACCGAGCCTTCGAGGCCATCGCCCGCGTCGCCCGGCGCGGCACATCGCCCGCCGTCCTCCCGTTCCTGGAGGACCGAACGGCTGTCGCGGACGAACGACCCCGCGCGCTCCTCGCCCTCGCAGACGTCCTCCGGTCATGGGATCGACCGAGAGAGTCAGAGGAGGCCGCTCGCATGCTGATCTCGGAGGCACCTGCGGGCGACCTCGCTATCAAGGCGTGGGCGGTCCTGCACGCCCTCTCCCTCGACGCTGGCGACGGCCCTGATGCCTCGGAGGCCCTCGCGGCGGTGACGGCACGATGGCCTGAGCACGAGACGGCGCTGGCCATGCACCAGGAGCACGGACTCGTCATCGGTGCGTCGTCGGCAGAAGCGGCTCGAACCCAGGGAGCAGTGGCGGCGCGGACCCTTGGAGCGCCGGCGAAGAGCCAAACGGCCGACGAGGAGCCTACAGCCCAGACGCACCTCGGTCTCGCTCGACCCAACCCAGCCGCGGGTCGGGCTGTTCTGCCGCTCGTGCTCTCGCAGGACGCAGAGGTCCGGGTCAGTGTGTCCGACGTGCTGGGCCGGACTGTGGCGACACTCGCAGACGGGCCACTCGGATCGGGACGGCATACGC
Organism: Bacteroidota bacterium; assembly: GCA_038746285.1. Lineage (NCBI taxonomy): Bacteria > Pseudomonadati > Bacteroidota > Bacteroidota bacterium. The sequence goes on along the minus strand of JBCDKT010000108.1, from coordinate 1,125 downwards.
TGGCACTGGACGGCGAGACGCTCCCTCCGGGTGTGTACATCGTGCGTGCCCAGATCCAAACGGGCTCTATCGTCGAGGCGTTCGTGCAGCGCGTCACCGTCACGCGCTAGCACGGCGCGCTGCCTCGTCGTTTCTTTGAGCCATGATGCGTCCCCTGATCTACGTCGCCGTCGCCGCGCTGGCCGTCCTCGCCGTGCGGCCCGCTGCCGCCCAGCCCCCGCCGGTGCCCCTCGTCTGGGAGGTCGTCGGCGACTCCGTCGGACGCCACCTCCCTGAGTCCGAGGGCCTCTTCGTCGCCCCCGATTCGGCTGTCTACACCATCGGCCTCGAAATCCTCGCCGTCATCCGCCCCGGTGACCCTGACTGGACCGTCATCATCGAGGACATCCGGCTTCCAGAGGACGACATCTTCGTCGCCTCGACCGGGGCCATGTTCGCCGTCAACAGCACGCTCCACCGCTCCGACGACGGCGGCCGGACCTGGACCTGGACCGGTGTCGACGACGTGGACGTGGTCTTCGAGACGCCCGACGGTACCCTCATCGCCAACGAAACCGACTGCTGCGGCATCGCCCGCTCGACGGACGGGGGCCTCTCGTGGGACCTCGTCGACCTCAACGACGCGATGGGCTTCCCATACGCGCCGATGGCGTTCGAGCACCTGCCCACCTCGGCCGAGCGACCTTCGGGCCGGCTCGTCGCGGTGGGCCGGGGCGGGGCGGCCTACTCCAACGACGGCGGACTCACGTGGCAGCCGTCGAACCTGGCCGCTGACTTCGTGTGGGACAGCGACCACGACTCGGTGGTCCGCTCGCCGGTGACGGGCCGTCTCTACGCGGCCATCTACGGCCCGGCCCCGGACGGTGGCGACCCGTGGGGGACGATCTGGGAGAGCGCCGACGGAGCGACGTGGACGTACGCCGGCCGGATCCCGAGCGTCCGGAGTACGAAGCCGCTCCAACTCAAGGTGGCGCCGGACGGGGTGCTGTGGGCGCTCGACGAGGGTGCTCCCCGGACGGCGTGGGTGTGGCGCTCGGCCGACGAGGGCCGGACGTGGGGCCGGAGCGAGCGGATCGACGCGGTCTCGCTCGTGGGCCACGAGTTGAACTACGAGGAGTTGGCTGT
>JBCDKT010000107.1 GCA_038746285.1 Bacteroidota bacterium | reverse complement strand
GATCGGCGACTCCTCCCAGTAGGCCATCGGGTTTTCCCACGGCTGGCCGGGGTAGCGGTAGTCCGCGTAGGCGTAGTAGTTGTCGGCGACGAGCGTCTTCGAGATCCAGTTGATGACGGGCTTGATGACCGCCGCCGCCCGAAAGCGGTCCGTGTTGCCCACGATCCACGCCGTCATCACGCCGCCCGCGCTGCCGCCCGTGACGTAGAGCGAGTCCGGGTGCACGTCGCCCGTCGCGATCAGGGCGTCGACGCCAGTCATGATGTCGCCGTAGTCGCCGCCGGGGTAGTCGTGGTAGAGGAGGTCGGCGAACGCCTCGCCGTAGCCGGTGCTGCCGCGCGGGTTGGGGTAGAAGACGATGTAGTCGTCGGCCGCGAAGAGCTGGAATTCGGGCGAGAAGTGGGGGCCGTAGGAGGCGATGGGACCGCCGTGGACCTCGACCAGCAGCGGGTACTGCCGGCCCTCCTCGTAGCCGGGCGGGCGGATGATCCAGCCCTGCACGTCGAGGCCGTCCTCGGCGGTCCAGGTGAGTTCCTCGACCGCACCGAGGTCGCGGTACGGCAGCAGGTCGCCGTTGAGGTCGGTCAGCACGCGCGTCTCGCCGTCCATCACGACCGCCACGTCCGACAGGCGCTCCGGCGTGCTATGCGTGAACGCGACCACGCCGCCGTCGGACACCGACCACGCTCCGTCGAGGTAGGGCCGACCGATCGACGTGCCGCCGATGGCGTCGGTGATCTCGCGCACGGTGCCGTCGAGCGCGACCTGCATGAGGCGGATGAGGCCCCGGTCGTAGTAACTCGCGTACAAGCCCGCGTCGGTCCACGCGAGCTGTTCGATGCTCCGGTCGAGGTTGCCCGCAAGGACGCGGACGGCGCCCGTGTCCTGGTCGCGGAGGTGGATGAGCGTGTTTTGGAAGGTGCGGACGCGGTCGTCGTAGCCTCGGTAGGCGATGGTCCGGCCGTCGGGCGAGACGACGGGCCCCTGGTCCGGCCCGTCGCGGTCGGTGAGCGCCGTGATCGTGTGATCGGCCAGCCCGACGCGGTAGACCTCGGAGCCACGGTAGTCGAGTTGCCAGTCGTCGCTGCGGTTGCCGGAGACGACGAGGCCGCTGCCGTCGGGCAGCCAGGCGAGGTCGGTCCCGTGCGGGTAGTCGCCGTGGGTGAGTTGGCGCGGCGTGCCGCCGTCGGCGGGGACGACGAACACGTGGCGGAAGCCCGGCTCGATGTTGCCGGAGCCGTCAGCCTCGTGCTTGACGCGGTCGACGACCCGCGGCTTGGGCGCCCACTCCGCGCCCTTCGGCGGCGACGGCAGGGCCACGTCGAGCGTCGGGTCGGGCTCGGGGACGAGCATCGAGAACGCAAGCATCGTCCCGTCGGGCGACCACGTGAGGCCGCGCGGCGACCGGTCGAGCTGCGTCAGCCGCGCCGTCTGGCCCGTGTCCATCCAGCGGACGAACAGCTCCGCGCCCTGGTCCGTTGCCGCCACGTAGGCCACGCGGTCCCCGCCCGGCGCCCACCGCGGCGCCGACTCGTTGGCTTCGCTCGCCGTCAGCTTGCGGTGCCCCTCGCCGTCCGTTCCGACCACCCAGAGCGACTGGCGGCGCTTGTCCTTCATCCGGTCCATCCCCGCCCGCACGTAGACGACGTGGTCGCCGTCGGGGCTGATCTGCGGGTCGTCGGCCCACTCCAGTTCGAACACATCGTCGAGCGTGAACGGCGACTGGGCGACGGCTGTGGGCGCAGCGAGGAGCAGGGCGAGGACGAGCAGCGCGCGCGTCCAGGGCGAGGAGACAGGCATGGCGGAGCGAAGGTGTGGTTCGAGAGAAGCGTGAGGACTACTACGCTCTATGGTACTGCGCTACGACGGTGCGTTGCGCTCTTCGTGCTTGCCACCCTTTTCCTCGATGTAGCGGGCGGTCCACGCCAGCCTCTTGGGACACTGCTTCGCCCTTCCCTAACAGTCATCCCCGCGCACGCGGGGACCCACTCGAATGTCTGGAGACCGCCCACAACGCGCAGGTCCGACGGATCAGGCAGGAGGTACTTCCGGGTATCCCGTCGCTCGCAGAAAGGGAGGCGATGCGGACGCCGGAATAACCTGGTGGGTCCCCGCATTCGCGGGGATGACGGAGGTGGGAGCGGGAAACCATGCGTATCTGGTGCGCAGAGTCTCCGTCCACCTCGAAGCCCCACTCGACGCTTGGACGCTGACCCGCAGATCCCTCGACTTCGGTCCTACGGACCTGCGCTCGGGATGACATGGGGGGGAGACGCGGCGCACGCCGGAGGCATCGTCCTCTCCCGATCTCTCAGAAGTACCGAATCCACCACCGGTCGCTCGTGCGCTTGTATTCGCCGAACACGCGTGTCGGGAGGTAGAGCGCGGCGGCGAGGAGGACGGTGAGCGCCCAGATCTGCCACACGTGGTCGATGTGGTAGAGGTCGCCCTCGTTGGGGCCGACGGTCACGAGCACGAGCTTGTAGCACACCAGCAGCACGTAGAGGTGCAGCGCGTAGACGAACATCGGCG
>JBCDKT010000106.1 GCA_038746285.1 Bacteroidota bacterium | reverse complement strand
TAGCTGTCGGCCGTGTCGATAAAGTCCGTGCCCAGCTCGACGGAGCGCGTCAGCACGCGGAGCGACCGCTCGTGGTCCGCTGGCGGCCCCCAGACGCCCTGGCCGGTGATGCGCATGGCACCGAAGCCGAGGCGGTGAACGGTGAGGCCATCGCCCAGGTCGAAGGTTCCGCTGGCGCGGACGGGCTGGTCAGAGGCGGCGGTGTGGGACATGGCGCGTTGGGGAGGGGTGCGGCGTTGGATTTCCGCGAGACGTCGCCGTTCCCTGCGCCGGAGTCCGGATAAGTCAGAGCGTCGCGTATTCCGGTGCTCAGGCAGCGAGAGCCGCCGCCGGGGCCGTCGCCAGCGCCCGTGCCAGATCGGCCCACAGGTCGTCTGCGGACTCCAGCCCGACCGATAGGCGCAGAAGGCCCGGTGCGATACCGCCCGACAGACGTGCCTCGTCCGAAAGGACGCGGTGCGTGAGCCCGGCCGGGTGCTGGATCAACGTGTCGACCGACCCCAGGCTCACTGCTGGCGTCATCAGCGATACCGACTCGCAGACGGCGCGTGCTGCGTCGTACCCGCCGTGCACCTCGAATGCGAGCATCGTCCCGGGGCCGTCCATCTGGCACCCGACGAGCCGCTCGGGGTCGCCAGCGGGCAAGCCCGGGTAGTGCACGGCCGCGATGGCGTCGTGCCCGACGAGCCGAGCCGCCAGTGCAGCGGCTGTCCCCTGCGCGCGTTCGACGCGAAGCGGGAGCGTCGCCAGCCCGCGGTGGAGGAGGTAGCCCGCCAGCGGGTGCAGGAGCGCACCGGTCGCCACGCGTACCTGACGAAGCCGACGTGCCCAGCCCTCGCCACAGGCCACGACGCCTGCTACCACGTCGCCGTGGCCGCCGAGGAACTTGGTGGCGCTGTGCATGACGAGCGCTGCTCCATGGGCGATGGGCTGCTGGAGAACCGGTGTCGCGAACGTCGAGTCCACCAAGACGGGCACGTCGCCCGCCTGTGCGACGACCGCCTCGATGTCGACGAGGGCGAGTGTCGGGTTGGCAGGCGTCTCGGTGATGACCAGCGCTGTGTCCGGCCTCCGAGCCTCGGCCACGCCCGCTGGCGTCGTCCAGGTGACCTCCATCCCCATCAACTCGCACGTGAGCAGGTGGTCGGTCGTGCCGTAGATGGGCCGCGTGGCGACGACGTGACCGCCGTCGGCGCGGGCCGCCAGCAGGGCCGCCGTGAGTGCCGCCATCCCGCTGGCGAAGGCGACCGCGGCCTCGGCGCCTTCGAGGTCGGCGAGGGCGTTCTCGAAGCGGGCGACCGTCGGATTGTGGAGGCGCGCGTAGATCGGATTCGGCGCCGCCTTGTCGCCGGAGACGAGTGCGTCCAGACTGGCCGTCGCGCCGTCGAGGTCTGTGAACGGGTACGTCGAGGACAGGTCGATGGGGAGGGCGTGGACGCCCAACGCAGCGAGATCGTCGCGTCCCGAATGGACGGCACGAGTGGCGAGGTCGAGAGGTAGCTCCATCCGTCAGTTGTGCGTGATGTGGCTACACGGTAGAATGATGTAGCGTACCTCGTCAACAACACCGAAGATGATTCGGCCGCCTGTCACTATGCGTCCTCTCGATCGAACGGACCGCGCCATCGTGGCCCACCTGCAGAACAATGCGCGGATGTCTAACAAGCAGCTCGCGGCTTCCGTCGGCGTGGCGCCCTCGACGGCATTGGAGCGAACCCGCCGCCTGGAGGCCGACGGCGTCCTCGCGGGGTACCACGCGGAGATTGCCCCGGAGGCGCTCGGCATCGGGTTGCAAGCGCTGGTGTCGGTCTCGCTCCGCCAGCACGCCCGCCCTCTGGTAGAGGCCTTCGAGGCGCATGCGCTCTCCCTGCCGGAGGTCGTCCAATTCTTCCACACCGCTGGAGCGGCCGACTTTCTGGTCCATGTCGCTGTCCGCGACACCGATCACCTGCGGACGCTGGCGCTGGCCGCGTTCACGGAGCGTCCCGAAGTCGCTCGTATCGAGACGTCGCTGCTGTTCGCCCATCGCCGGACGGCGGGAGTGCCCACAGGAGACATCCCGCGCTGAGCCGGAGCGCGGCGCCAGCGGGCGCTTCGACAGGTCCCTAGAACCGCGTGCGGATGCCTCCGCTGGCGCGGAAGCCTGTCAGCGTCTCGCCGCCGATGGCCTCTGTGAGCCCGACCGTGTACGTGAACGACCCGAACAGCTCGGCGCTCTCGCCGAGGCCGATCGTCGGCGCAGCGCCCAGGTCGAGAAGCACCTGCTGGTCCGCCAAGAACGAGACCAACTCAATGCCGTCGTCGGCATCGGGGTCGATGGAGCCGTAGTAGCGGGCGCCAGCGGAGACGCCCAACGACGCGCTCTCCGGTCCGAAGCCGAGCCCCAGAACCACCTGCGCCTGCGACGGGCGGATGTACCCCACGGGACGCGCCTCGATGGTCCCGTCGAACACCTGCCGGTAGCGAGCCAGAAGCTCGCCCCGTGCGAGCCGCCCGCGGAGCGCCAGCCGCATCGTCCCGGTGGCCTTGTTGCCTGGGCTGAACGTCGTCTCGCCGAAGGTGTCGTCGCCGTAGAGCACGTACGACCCCTCCAGCGTGAATGTGGAGGCGCCGCCGAGAGATGCGTCTAGACCGGCGGTGAGGACGGTCT
>JBCDKT010000105.1 GCA_038746285.1 Bacteroidota bacterium | reverse complement strand
GCGACGTCGTAGGGCCGCTGCCCGGCGAGGAGTTCGTAGAGCACCACGCCGAGGGCGTAGACATCGGTCGCCGTCGTGACGGCCTCGCCGCGCACCTGCTCCGGGGCGGCGTACTCGGGCGTCATCACCTGCATCCCCGTCCGCGTCAGCGCCTCGGCGAGACTGGCTGCGTCGCTGCCGAGGTCCTTCCCGACGAGCTTGGCGATGCCGAAGTCGAGCAGCTTCGCCTGCGGTGCCCTCCGGTCGTCCTCGGCCACGAGGATGTTCGACGGCTTGAGGTCGCGGTGGACGACGAGGTTGCGGTGGGCGTAGGCGACGGCCTCGCAGACCTGGAGGAAGAGGCGTACCCGCCCCTCGACCCGCAGGCCGGCCTCGCGGACGTACGCCGTCAGCGGCACACCGTCGACAAACTCCATCGCCAGCCACGGCAGGTCGCGCCCCAGAGGTCCGCCCGCAGCCACGCCGCCGTCGAGGAGGCGGGCGACGTGGGGGTGCTCCAGGCGGGCGAGGATCTGCCGCTCAGCCCGGAAGCGCCGGGCCGCGTCGGGCGAGGCGAAGGCGTGGGAGAGAACCTTGAGCGCGACGGTTTGCTCGAACGCCCCGTCGGCGCGCTCGGCGCGGAAGACGGTCCCCATGCCGCCCTGCCCGACCTCGCCGGCGAGCCGGTACGGTCCGACGCGGGCGTCGTCCGGCAGCCGGTTCCGGACGCTCGGCCCGACCTCAGCCCCGAGGGCCGGCTCCTCGAACCGGTCGGCGGCCTCGGCCTCGTCGTGCGCCGCGAGGAGGCCGTCGAGGTCGGCGCGCAGTTCCGCGTCGCCGAGGCGGTCGAGGAATGCGGCGCGCGCGTCGGGGTCGAGGTCAGCGGCGTCGGCGAGGAGCGCCTTGAGGCGCTCCCACCGGGCCGGGTCGGCAAGGGCCATGCGAGTGAAAGGAAGGACGAAGCGATAAGCTACGGTGCCGAAGCGCCGCGCGTGTGTCACCCCTGCTCGCTCAGCGACTCTGCTTCGCTGGTGCGCCCGTTGGCCATGAGGAAGTCGGCGAGCCGGGTGCGCGCCTCGTCGGTGCGGGGGTGGTCGTCGCCGAGCGCGGCGCGCACCCCGTCGTAGCCGCCGCGAAGAAGGCGATCGGCTTCGGCGGCGCGGCCGAGCTGGGCCAGGCAACCGCCGAGGAGGCTTTCGCCGTTGCTGAGCAGCCAGTGCTCCGGCGGGAGCATCGCGCGCCGGCTCCCGAGGCTCGCTTCGAGCAGCGCCGCGCCGCGCTGCGGGTCGCCTGCGTTGCAGAAGGCCCCCCCGACGACGCTCTGCGCGTAGGCCAGGAAGGGGTGGCCCGGCTCCAGCGCCGCCTCGGCCGTGGCGAGCACCGCCGTGCCCTCCTGCTCAGCCTCGTCCGTGCGCCCGACCCGGTTCAGATGGTTGACGAGGGACACGCGCATGGCGATTGCTTCCGGGTGGTCCTCGCCGAGGTGGTCGGCCGCCAACGTCCACGCTTCACGGAAGTCCGCCGTCGCCTCCTCCGGCCGGCCGAGGTCGCTGAGGGCACCAGCCCGGTTGACGAGCGCGAAGGGCAGCTGGTAGGTGGCCCCCGGGTTGTCATCCTGCCGCAGCGCCGCGACCATGTCCGAAAAGGCCTCCACGGCCTGTGCGGTTTCGCCTCGCTCCAGCAGCAGCACGGCGAGGTTGTTCAGCGTTGAGGCGGTCTCGATGCCCAGCGTCCGCCGAAGAGCTACGGATTCCCGGTAGGCCACCTCCGCGCTGTCGACTCGCCCCAGCGCTCCGAGGGTCCCGCCGTAGTTGTTGAGAGCAACCGCGAGTTGGGGCTCGTCGCCTGGCTCTCGGAGGAGGGCAATCGCACGCTGGTGATAGGCCTCAGCCTCGGCGGGGCGTCCTGCTCCGGTCAGGGCGAGGGCGAGGCCGTCGAGTGCCCAGCCGCGCCGGACGTCGCCTGCGGGGAGCGTGGCGAGGGCACGCCGGGCGTGGTGCTCGGCGCGCGCCGGGAGGCCGCGTCCGTTGTAGACCCCCGCGAGCGAAGTGTGAATGGCTCCGGCAACCTGGGGGGAGGTCGCCTCGCGGTCCACGCGCGCCGCCGCGCTGTCGAGCACGGTGCTGAGGGGTGCGTCGGGGTCGCCCTCCGTCGGGTTGCCCATGAGGATGGTGTCTTCCAGAAAGTCGAGGGTACCCTCCACTTGGACGAGGGCTGCGGCCGCCCGGTCGCGCTCCGCAGCAGCGACGCCGGCCTGCCACAGTGCGACGCCCGCGCCGGTGACGAGAGCCAGCACCACGAGCGCCGCCGCCGCCGTCCCGACGCGGTGGCGCTCGACGAACTTGCGCGCCCGGTACCCCGCCGTCGCCGGACGGGCGGTGACGGGGAGGCCGTCCAGGTGCCGCCCCAGATCGTCGGCGAGCGCGGCGGCCGACGCGTAGCGCTGCCCTGGCTCCTTCGCCAGTGCTTTGAGGACGATCGTGTCGAGGTCGCCGCGCAGCCGCTGAGCGGCGAGTGCGCCGGCCTCGTACTCGGCGGGCCGGACCGAGGCCGAGGGGCGGGTCGGGGCCGTGTCGCAGATCGTCCGTTCGACCTCGCTCGGCGAGAGGCCCGCGACGTCGTAGGGCCGCTGCCCGGCGAGGAGTTCGTAGAGCACCACGCCGAGGGCGTAGACATCGGTCGCCGTCGT
>JBCDKT010000104.1 GCA_038746285.1 Bacteroidota bacterium | reverse complement strand
TCCGCCTTGGCGTAGAGCCCCTTCGGGTCCCGCTGGCGGAGCGTGTCGAGGTCGGCGTCGACGAACACTTCGACGAACCGACCGTCCGGGAACAGTTCGCGGACCCGCTGGCGGTCGGCGCGGAAGGGCGAGACGAACGTGCACAGCACGACGGTCCCGCTCTCGAAGAACAGCTTGGCCACCTCGCCCACGCGGCGGATGTTCTCGCGCCGGTCGGCCGCCGAGAACCCGAGGTCGCCCGAGAGCCCGTGGCGGACGTGGTCGCCGTCGAGGTGCATCGTCCGGACGCCCTGCTCGAAGAGGCGCCGCTCAACGGCCCGCGCGATCGTCGTCTTGCCCGCGCCTGAGAGGCCTGTGAACCAGACGACGCACGCCCGGTGCCCCTGCGCCACCTCCCGTGTCTCACGCGAGATGCCAACGCCCTCCCAAGTCACGTTCGGGGACGCCGGTCGCTCGTCGGGCTCCGCCAGCGCCGCGTCCGCGACAGCGTCCTCCGGCGTCTGCGTCTCGCCCCGGATCATGCCCGCTGCGACCGTCGCGTTCGAGTACGGGTCGATCAGGACGAACGCGCCCGTCGCCTTGCTCTGCGTGTACGGGTCGACGAAGATCGGGGCTGCCGCCGTCAGCCGGAGCCGGCCGATGTCGTTCAGCCCAAGCGTGTCGGCGGCGTCGCGGTGGAGGGTGTCGACGTCGATCCGGTAGACGACCTCGTCGACGTACGCCTTCACTTCGCGCGTCGTGTGGCGCAGAAGGTAGTGCCGCGTCCGCTGGAGCGGCTCCTCGGCCATCCAGCAGACCATGGCCTCGACCTCGGTCGCAACCGTCGGCAGGTTGCCCGGCCGGACGAGCATGTCGCCACGGCTCACGTCGATCTCGTCCGCTAGCGTCACGACGACGGCCTCGCCCGCGTGGGCCTCGTTGAGGTCGCCGTCGAACGTCGTAATCGTGTCTACGGTCGAGCGCGTGCCGGACGGCAGCGCCAGCACCTCCTCGCCGGGGCGGATGGCGCCGGCCGCGATCGTGCCCGCGAACCCGCGGAACTGGGCGTCGGGCCGGAGGACAGTCTGGACGGGGAAGCGGAAGTCGCGGAGGTTCCGATCGCCGGCGACCTGGACGTTCTCCAGGTGGTGGAGGAGCGTCGGCCCCTGGTACCAGTCCATGAGGTCGGACCGCTCGACGACGTTGTCGCCCTTGAGCGCCGAGACCGGGATGAACTCGACGTCGGGCAGGTCGAGCTTGGCCGAGAAGCTCGCGAACGTGTCGACGATCTCCCGATAGCGGGCCTCAGCGTAGTCGACGAGGTCCATCTTGTTTACCGCCACCACGACGTGGGGGATACCCAGGAGCGAGGCGATAAAGGCGTGGCGCCGAGACTGGGTCTGCACGCCGCGCGCCGCGTCGACGAGGACGATGGCGAGGTCGGCCGTGGAGGCGCCCGTCACCATGTTGCGGGTGTACTGGACGTGCCCGGGCGTGTCGGCGATGATGAACTTGCGCCGGGGTGTCGCGAAGAAGCGGTACGCGACGTCGATCGTGATGCCCTGCTCGCGCTCGGCGCGGAGTCCATCGGTGAGGAGGGCGAGGTTGGGCACGTCGCCGTCGTCCTGCCCACGTGCGCGGGAGGCCTGCGTCACGGCGTCCAGTTGGTCTTCGAAGATGGACTTCGAGTCGTAGAGGAGCCGCCCGATCAGCGTGCTCTTGCCGTCGTCCACGGAGCCCGCCGTCGTGAACCGCAAGAGGTCCATGTCGAGGTATCCGTCCGCTGGCGGCGCTCCGCCAGCGGGTCCGGTGTCGAGTCGGTCCAAATCGATCACGCGGTCCTCAAAACGATCCCCCCTCCCAGACGGGAGGGGCCAGGGGAGGGTGACAACGCTAGCGCTACGCCAGCTGACTCAGTTCCTGCCGCAGAGCCTCGGCCACCAGGTCCGGCATCCGCAGCACGTCGTCGTTGGAGAACCGAACGACCCGGATACCGAGCGCCTCGATCTCGGCCTGCCGCTGGCGGTCCGCCTCGGCGCGGAGCGGGTCGTCGTGGACTGCCCCGTCGACCTCGACCGCCAGCCGGGCCGCCGGGCAGTAGAAGTCGACTACGTAGCGCCCGATGCCGTGTTGGCGACGGAACTTGACTCCCTGGAGCCGGCGTGCCCGGAGGATCTGCCAGAGCCGTCGCTCGGCTGGCGTCGACCGCTTGCGCAACGACTTCCGGATCGCACGGAGATGGGGCGGATTTGTGTATCGATTCGGGGACATGGGGAGAACCTACAGGAGGCAGCACGTCTGCCATGCGTGTTCGCCGACTATCCCGCACCGCCTCTCGCACGAGTCCCCTCCCCCAGACGGGGGAGGCAGGGAGGGGGTTGACAGAGCCGAGCGACGCGTCGAGGATGGCCGCCCTCACCTTGTCCCTCTCCCGGCCGGGAGAGGGGACTCCTAATCGCACGTGCGTCTCTCCAATGGCGGCTGGCGGTGGGGCTCCGCCAGCGGGGCGGGGGCGGATCAGCGGTGCGGTCGGAGTCCTCATCCTAGAAGTACCCCTGTTTCTTGCGGTCCTCCATGGCGGCTTCGGAACGCTTGTCGTCGTGGCGCCCGCCGCGCTCGGTAATCCGGGCCGCGGCCACCTCCCGGATGATCTCCTCGACCGTCGACGCGGTGCTCTCGACGGCGCCCGTGCACGTCGCATCGCCGATCGTGCGGAATCGGATCGTCTTGCGCTCGACTGTCTCGTCGGGCTGCACCGTTACGAAATCGGTCACCGCCAGCAGGGTCCCGCGGCGGTCGAACACGTCGCGCTCGTGGGCAAAGTAGAGATCCGGGATCTCGACGCCCTCGGCCGCGATGTATTGCCAGACGTCCATCTCAGTCCAGTTGGAGAGCGGGAACACCCGAAATCCCTCACCGACGTTCTTGTGGCCGTTGTAGAGGTCCCAGAGTTCGG
>JBCDKT010000103.1 GCA_038746285.1 Bacteroidota bacterium | reverse complement strand
GAGCGAGAAGGACCAGCGCGAGCACGCCTTCGTGCGCGACGCCATCCAGGACGCCCTCCTCACGCTGGCCGACCACGTCTCGGTCGACGCCGAGGCGTCGGCGATGACGCTCGCCCGCGGCCGCCACCTCCGCACCGGCATCCGCGCCACGCTCCGCCCCGAGGCGGGCGTGCTCGACGTGCTCCGCCGCCTTCACCCGACGCCGGCCGTCGGCGGCACGCCGACCGCCAAGGCCCTCGACGCCATCGACCGCCTCGAGCCGTTCGACCGCGGCCTCTACGCGGGAGTGCTCGGCTGGATCGGCCGCGACGCCGACGGCACCGAGGCGGCTGACCTCGCCGTGGGCATCCGCTCGGGCCTGGTCGAGGGGCGCCGGCTGTCGCTCTACTCGGGCGCCGGCATCGTGCCCGGCTCCGACTCCGAGGCGGAGTGGGCCGAGATCGAGCACAAGATCGGAGATTTCGCGCGTGTCCTCGGGCTCACGGACCGCATCGAGGCGTAGGGAGTTCGGGGTTTACAGTTCAGAGTTCGCCAGTTCAGATCGTGGCGATCAACTCTGAACCCCGAACTCTGACCGCGCCAGCGAAGGCGCAGCCAACTCCGAACTCTTGCCCCCGCACCTCGCCTCCGCCCCGAACATCAATCATCTCTGGGCCGCCCTCCTCGTGGAGGAGCTGGTCCGCCAGGGGACGACCTTCTTCGTGGTCTGCCCCGGCTCGCGGAGCACGCCGCTGGCGGTTGCCGTGGCACAGAACCCCCGCGCCGAGGCCCTCGTGCACTGGGACGAGCGGGCGGCTGGGTTCGTGGCGCTCGGGTGGGGACGAGCCAGAGGCTGGCCTGCCGCCGTGGTGACCACCTCGGGGACAGCGGTCGCGAACCTCTTGCCCGCCGCCGTCGAGGCGGACGCGGAGAACGTGCCGCTCCTGCTCCTCACTGCCGACCGGCCGCCGGAGCTGCGCGAGACAGGCGCGAACCAGACCATCCGCCAGCCGCCGATTTTCCAGGACGTCGCGCGGTGGACGCTCGACTGGCCCGTACCGACGCCCGACGTGTCCCCGAGGTGGGTGCTCTCGACGGCGTCGCACGCGGTTCACCGGGCCGCCTCGGGGCTGGTCCACTTGAACCTCCCGTTCCGCGAGCCTCTCGGGGTGCAGCCGGACGGGGTGGACGTGGCAGACGCTCTCAGCGATCTGGCTCGCTGGGGTGCATCGGATGATCCATCCCTGCACACTGAACGTCTCAAACGGTTCACCGCTGACGTCGAACCAAACGAGGTGGACCTCAGCGTGTTGATGGAGCTTGGCGTCGAGCGAGGCCTCGTCGTCGTCGGCGATCTCAAGGGCCGAGAGCAGGCCGCCCCCGGGGCGGTGCGGCTGGCGTCCACTCTTGGTTGGCCTCTGCTCCCCGATGTGCGATCTGGCCTCCGTACCGCGGAGGGATCTCACATCGTTCACTTCGCGGACCTCGCTCTCTCGGCCTCGCTCCCGATGGACTACTGGCCGGAGGCGGTCATTCACCTCGGGGGGCGAATCGTGTCCAAACGCATCGGGCAGTTTCTCGCTGCCGCTCGGCCTGCCACCTACGTCCGGGTCGATGACAGCCCGTACCGAGTCGACCCGGACGCCCTCGTTACACAGCACATCGTCGCCTCTGTGCGCCATGGGACCGCCGCCCTCGCCGGGGCATCGACGTACCAACGTCCTGGGGCAGAGAAGGACGCCTTTCTGCAGAGGTGGCAGACTCTCTCGATCGTTGTTGGCGATGCCGTGGCAACAGGGATTGAGGGTGCTTTTTCCGAGCCCTCCGTCGCTCGGATGACGCTCGGGGCTGCTCTCGAAGGCTATCACCAGGATCGAACGCTCGTCGCCGCCGCCTCGATGCCGGTCCGGGACATCGAGATGTACGCGGAGCCCAGCGGGACGATCAGCCACGTCGAAGCAAACCGGGGCGCGAGTGGCATCGATGGGACAATCGCCACAGCACACGGCGTCGCCAGAGGGCTTCAGGCGCCGGTCGTCGCTCTCGTCGGCGATCTCGCCCTCCTCCACGACCAGACCAGCCTCGCCCTCCTCCGAGGCGGCCCGCCTGTCGTCGTCGTGGTTATCAACAACGACGGGGGGGGCATCTTCCACCGGCTGCCTATCGCCTCGGGGCCGGGCGCCCTCGCCGGCGACACCTTCGAGCGCTTCTTCGGGACGCCCCACGGGCTGACGTTCGAGCACGCCGCCGCGCAGGCCGGGCTCGCGTATCACCAGCCGGATTCCATCGAGGCGTTCGAGCAGGCCCTCGACACAGCCACCGCCTCGGGAGCGTCGGCGCTCATCGAGGTGCGAACGGACCGAGACGAGCAGGCCGCGCTCCGCCGCCGCATCGAGGCGGCCGTCGCCGAGGCGGTCGACGCGGCGCTCGCGTGAGGCCGCCGACGCTGCTCCTCCACGGCTTCCTCGGCTGCGGGGCCGACTGGGACGCCGTCCGCGCCCACCTCCCCGCCTCGTGGGACGTGCGCGCTCCCGACCTCCCCGGCTTCGGAGAGGCCGTCGGGCTCCCCGAGGCGGCCTACACGATGGACGGCGCCGCCGACCGCCTCGGGGCCAGTGTCGGCGGGAAAGCGGATGTCGTCGGCTACTCGATGGGGGGGAGGCTGGCGCTCTTCTTCGCCCTACGCCACCCCGGGCGGGTCCGCCGTCTCGTCCTCGTCTCGGCCTCCCCCGGCCTCCGCACCGAGGCGGAACGGGCCGACCGCCGCCGCCTCGACGCCGAGCGCGCGGCCGCCCTCGCCGCCAACCCCGAGGCGTTCCACCGCGACTGGGTGCAGATGCCGCTGTTCGAGAGCCTCGATCCGGCTCTCCGCGACCGCCTCGTGGCCGACCGCCTCGCGCACGTCGACCCCACCGAGGCGGGCCGCTCGCTGCGGGGCATGGGGACCGGCGCGCAGCCGAGCCTCTGGACGGGACTTTCGCGGATCCCGACGCCCGCGTGGGCCGTAGCCGGCGCACTCGATTCCAAGTTCGTCCGCCTCGCGCGCGAGATGGCCGCCTCGGGGCCGATCACGCCCGTCGTCTTCCCCGAGGCGGGCCACGCTCTTCCGGCCGAGGCGCCCGCCGCTCTCGCCGCCCTCCTGACCGATTTCCTCTCCGATGGCTGAGACCAAAGCGCACCACACGACCGACCGCCCGACCATCACCGGCCCCTTCGTGTGGGAGACGGTCGGCGAGTTCGAGGACATCGTCTACGAGAAGGGCGCCGCCGGCACCAACACGGCCGGCATCGCGCGCGT
>JBCDKT010000102.1 GCA_038746285.1 Bacteroidota bacterium | reverse complement strand
TCCGCCCGTCCGGCCACTCCGTTCGTTCAGGCCCACGCCGATCGCAGGCGGGCCGCCGAGGCGCTCTGGCGGGAGGAGGAGCGCGAGACGTACGGCGAGGGCCGCAGCGACGTCCTCCGCCCTGCTGGTGAGGGCACCGTCGGAACCCGTTCTGTTGGAAGCGCGAGTGTCCAGGGAGATCCCGACCAACTCACCCTGTTCTAACTCTGCTCCCTCAATCATGGACCGCCTCTACGTCACCGGCGACCCTTACGACCGCGAGCTCGTCGCCGACCTCGTTTCCCTCCTCCGCGAGCGGTCGTGCCGGTCCATCCATACCGCCGCGCTCGCTCTGGAAGACGCCGGGATCACCTACCGGAGCGTCTCCCAGGGCGAGATCGACGTCGACACGTGCGTGTTGCCCCTGAGTGAGGGGCAGTACGCCGAGGCGCGGCAGCGATTCAGTCCGTTCCCTGTCCATCCGGTCTCGCCCTAAACGCTCAGCCATTCGGATCCCATAAGGCGCATCATGTACGCGAGCCGTGACGGCTCCGACGCGGACGTCCGATCCGCGACCGCTGGGTTCACCGCAACTGCCAGGTCCTGGACGGACCGGTGATCGTCGGGCACCGCCCCGACCTGCTGGCCCACCTCGATGCCGCGGGGAACGCCCTCCAACTCGCCGTGCTCGAGGGGCTGCGGCACACCGTGCGGCGCCTCCGGTTGCTCGGCCTCTCGGACGACGTCCTCGGGGCCTCGAAGCGCGCTCGTGACCAGCCGGCTCACGTCGGGCGGCTCCAGGAGGCCGTGCTCCGCGTCCAACGCCGTTATCCTACGAGCGAGGGCGTCTACGAGGCGGCCTCGGTGAGACAGACCTTCAGCCGAGCCATGACGCACCCCTCCGCGCCCCGCTCCCTCCCCGTCGCCGCCGTCCGCGTGCTCGACCGGCTCTGCGAGCGGGGCCCCCGAGGAGCGCCCGTGACCGTCACGGCGCTCGACGTCCTCGACGCGATCGGAGCGGACGCCCCGCTCAGCGTGGCCGAGGTGCTCGACGTGCTCCTCGCGCACGAGCTGGTGAGCCCGGCCGGCGACGCGTCGGGGCGGCCGGTCTACGTCGTCCACCCCGAGGCGCGACCGTTCTAGGGCCGATGGACCGCGAGCCAGTAGGTCGAGGGCCGACGGCCACTGGTGGCCCTGACGATCAGGCAGTGGCTCGGGACAGGGCCGTCACCTACCTCCGGGGTCTGGCGCCTCGGGACGCCCCGCTCGCGCTGGGGCCGGGCGTGGTGGTCACCGACCACGCGACGTACCGGGGCCGCCTCGTCCGCCGCTTGCTCTCGGGCGACCCGGGCGCCTACGTCTCGGCCCTCGCGGCCGCTCGCCGCTACCGGAACGCGCTCGGCGACCCTCCTGACGACGCCTCAGGTTGAAGGCTTCTCGGAGTAGGCCCTCGGGTAGGCCCTCGGGAGCGAGAGTCGAGACGGAGCGGGGCGCCTCTCGGGTCAGGGAGTAGCCCGTACTCACCGCGTGCTCACGTCTCTCGATCGTCCGCCCCCCCGGAGTCGCCGGAGATCTCGACGAGCACGGCGAGCGCCTCGGCCACGGGGTCCCGGCCCGCGGCGTCCCCGATCGCCGGGTGGGGCCGGCCCGAGGCGAGTCGCGCGGCGATCCGAGCGCACCGCGGCATCCCGGCCGCGTCGCAGGCGGCGGCGTGGTCGAGCAGGGCGCGCCGGAGCGGGTCGTCGGGCACGGGTGGCGGGAATGAGAAGGGCGCGCCTCCCACCACAGAGACGCGCCCTCGTGGAGAGGCGCAGGGAGTCTGCGTCTCGCCAGGGACGATACAGACACGACGACCGCGCAGACGTAACCCGTGAGGTGGGCCGACCCCCGTGGTTTGAAGAGCACCGACCTGTCCGCGGCTCCCGTTTCCCAGACTCGCACCTGCTCCTCTTCGCTGCGGTGCTGCCGGCGTGGGCGCGTGGCGTCGGCGCCTGCCGGGCAGTGCCGCGTCCGCTCGCGCGGGGGATGACGTGGAGCGAGCCCGTCTGGGGGGCTGGCAGAGGCGCGAACGCGCGGGGCCGTGTTTGATCGACGGGGGGTGATCGGAGTGCGCCTTCGTCCTTACCGCGCGTTTCTGTTCCGATTCTGCAAAAGGGCCGGGTCCGCGGGCGACGGAGCGCCACGGAGGCCGCAGGTTCTGCAAGGTGTCCCATTTGCTATTTTATAATAAGGGACGTTCTGCATACCTTCCCCCCGATGCCCGTCGCGTTCCCCCTCCCGCCGCCCCACGACAAACGAGGGTGGAAAGCCAAGATCCGCGACCGCGAGCGCGTCGAGCCGCCCCACGTCACCGTCCTGTTCAAGACGAACGCCTGGCGGCTCGGCCTCCGCGAGCGCGACTACCTCGACGCCCGCCCCGACCCCGCCGACGTGCCCCCGGCCATCACCGACCACCTCCTCTCCGCCAACGTGTTCCGCCAACTCGTCGAGGCCTGGGACCGGCTCTACCCTCACAACCCCGTCGCCTCCGATGCCGACTAGCTCCGCTCCCACCCGCCTGGCCCGCGTCGTCTGGCTCGACGGGACCGACCCCGGCGCGCTTGGCCGCACCCGCCGCCGCGACGTCGTCGTGGCTCCAAAAGCCGACTGGCTCCGGGCCGCGTTCGGCCGCACCGTCCGCGACCGCCCCACCCGGCGGATCGCCCGCGTGCTCGTGACCGCCGCGCTCCGTCCCCGCGAGCGGGCGGCCTACGAGACGGTGTCGGACGTCGTGGTCGACAAGGGCGTCGCCCGGATGCTCCCGGCCCGCGAGCTGCGCGAGGCCCTGGAGGCCGAGAACCGGGCCGACCTCCTCGTGGCCGCCAGCTACACCCCCGACGCCGCCGTCGTCACGCTCTACCGGGGCACCCTCGCCCCACTCGTGGTCCCCGCCGACTGGTTCGCGTCGGCCGGCGAGGCCTCGGGCGCGACGCCCGACCTCTCCGCCCTCGCCCCGACCGACTACGGCCAGACCCTCCGCCTCGGGGACGTCGAGGTCTCAGCCGACGCCGTCCTCTACGAGTTCGACGCCGACTACCGCCGCGAGGCCAAGGCCCGCCTCCGCCAGGACGACGGGATCGGAGCCAGCATCCGCCGCCTCCGCAAGCAGCGCGGGCTCAACCAGGGGACGGTCGCCGAGGCCGCGGGGCTCTCGCGCCGCGAGCTCGGCCGCATCGAGAGGGGAGAGGTCCAGTCCCCCCACGCCGACACCATCGAGCGGATCGCCCGTGCGCTGGCGATCGCTCCCAACGAACTCGAATCGTTTTAGGCCCCTCCGCGCATACCCTGCCACCCTCGGCCCTCCGACGCGATCTCGACCGCATCCTCGACCGTCTCGGTCTAGGAGACGACCCCGGCGCGCCCCGCGAGATCGCCGTCGTGGTCGCCCTCCGCGACGGGGTCCCGCTCCGCGACGCCCTCGAACGCCTCGG
>JBCDKT010000101.1 GCA_038746285.1 Bacteroidota bacterium | reverse complement strand
GCGCGGCCTCATGCAGATCGACGACCGGTGGCACCCGGAGTTTGTCCGGGCGCACCGGAACGACGACCACGCAGCCAACGCTCGCTACGCCGCGCGCCTGCTGGCGGACAACCTGAGGGCGTTCGACGGCGATTACATCGCGGCTGTGGCTGCCTACAACTCGGGTCCAGGCAACGTCCGGAAGGCGCTGCGCCGGGACTTGCCCGCGGAGCACTACACGACGGGTCGGGACTACGCCACCGACGTGCTGGCGAGGGCCCGTGTGATCTCGGCCGCGCTGGGAGGGACCGCCAGCCCAACGACACCCGCCTCGACCGTCGACTGGGGCACCGTCCTCGGTGTCGCCGGCGCCGCAACGCTCCTCATCGCCCCTTCGCTCGCCGGCGCCGGTCTTCTGATGGTCGGCCTCGTCGCAAAAGCCCAGAGCGAAGGCCTCCTCCCATAGCCGGTCGCCCGTAGCCGGGTACCCCGTAACCCTCAGACCGATCGCCTTCTCCACTCCTTTCAGCTCAGCTCTTGCACTCTCGGTGATCGAGAGGGCATGGAAGGCTGTTATGGTTGCCGGCGCCGGGCTGTTCGCGATCGAGCTCGGCCCTGTGCTCGGGCTGACGGCCCTAATGGGGTTTGAGCTCAAGACCACGCAGATGGCCGCGCGTGCGGTCATCGAGGAGCAGGTTCCTGGCAAGGACGAGCAGGCCAAGAGGCGGCGCCGCGCACTCGCACGCCGCGCTTTTCGAGAGTCCATACGAGACCGGGTCGGCGTGGCTGTCGGGCTCGTTGCCGTCGTCATCTACGCCAACACGGCCGGTCTGGAGTGGGTGAAGGGGATCATGTTCATGACTGTTGGCGCCGTGCTGCTGTCGCTGGCCTGGCTCAACCTCGGCAAGGGGAATTCGCTGATGCGAATCCTGATGCGCTCGTTCCGAAAGAACCTGGAGGCGCGTGGGATCTCGATCGATACCGACGACCAGGAGGGGCCGACGGTCGTCGTGGACGCCGAACTACACGCCGTCGTGCGACCAATCCAAAACGCCGAGAGCAGCGAGGATCCGAACGGCCTGCCAGCGACCGGTCAGCCACCGCGCAACGCGAGGACGCGCACGCCATCGGATCACACGCCAGCGGATCACCCGCCAGAGGACGGCACGCCAGCGGATAAACCAATCACCGATGACTGATCGCCGATTACGTCCCTCAGAGCCACGCCGACGGCTCGACCTCATGCTCCGGCGCGGCTCGCTCCTCTGGCTGGAAATCAGCGTTGGCGCCTATAACCTCATCGTCGGCGCATGGACGGCCTTCGGCGCAGGCACGTTCGAGCTGGACAGCTACGGCGCGTTCGAGGGCCCAGCGTGGCTCTGGGGGGGCGTGATGGTCGGCGTGGCCCTCATGATCTGGTCGGTCTCGCTCACGAGGCCTCGCCGCTGGCGCATCTCCGCGCTCGTGTTGTCGGCCATCGTCAACCTGACCCGCGCCTGGTTCTTCTACGAGTCGGCGCCAGCGTCGGGTGGCGTGGCCGCGGCATTCTCGATCGGCCTCCTCTCCGCACTGGGGGCGACCGTTCACACGTGGCGCCTGCTCGACGAGCACGGCCGGTCTCTCGCATCCCAGCGTTCTACGCTCTGATCTCATGTCCGTCACTGCCCGAGGCGTCGCCTCTCGCTCGCTTTATTTCACCGGCTCCGTCGGCCGACGAGGTGCAAATGCAAAACGCGACGTCGAGCTGATGCAGCGCGCGCTGCACCGAGCGCAGAATTTCTTCCTAGACGACAACCTCGACCCCGGACCTGTCGACGGAGAAAGCGGCGACGGCACCGAGGGCGCGATCTCGTGGCTCCAGCGGTGTTACCTCCACGCCTGGAAGCCCGACGCCCGCCTGGACGTCGGCGGGCGAACGCACCGGACGCTCGCGCGCATCATCGAGATCGCTGACTTCGCGGGCGCCGGCCACGTCACGTTCCCGTTTGAGGAGAGCGCAACGGCCCCGTTTCACGGGCCGGGCGCCGGGATGCGCTCGTTCCGCTGGCGACGCTCTGGAGGGGGCCGTAGCCATGCTGGCGACGATCTCTACCACCCGGTCGGGACTCCCGTGCTGGCAGTCGCTGACGGGCGCATCGTCCGAGCAGCTCCTTACTACGGCGAGACCGACCACGTCGTCGTCGCGCACCACTTACCAGGCGGCAATGGTCGCTCAGGCGACCACTTCCTATGCGTCTACGGCGAGGTCGACCTGGCGAGCGGGATCCAAGCGGGCGCATACATCAAACGCGGCCAGAAGCTCGGGACAGTCGGGCAACTCTATCTCCGTAACCGTCGTGGCCAGCGCTACGCGTTCCGCCACAAGATGCTCCACTTCGAGCTGTACCTCGGGCTGGAGACCGGGCGCATTTCGCGTGGGCGCCTGACGAGTGCGATCGACCGTCTGAACGGCCGCCCGTTCCGGCGCCGGCGTGACCTCGTCGACCCGACCGGTTTCCTCGTCCGCGCCCCGCTGCCGTCGTGAGCGTCTCGTCTCTCATGGCCTCGCCCTGGCGCGTCCGGCGACGGCTCGGACGAGTCCGCCAGCGGTACCGCCTCCACGCGTGCGCCGATCGGTGGCTCCCGACGCTCCGCGGTTACCGGACGATCGTCCTCGTGGTGCTCGGGTTCGCGCTAGCAGTCCCCATCGTGCAGAGGACGCTGGCGCTTCCAGACGAACTGTTCGTGCGGGCGCTCTACCCGCTCGCGGTGCTAATGAGCGTGCTCCTGCTGTCCTACCCGGTCTCGAAGGTGGCGAGCGGCTACCGGGACGGGAGACGTGGCCTACATGAGCCGGACACGTCGACAGCCCCACCGTCTGAGCCTCCCGACGGCATCCCCGACGATCTCCAATGACCAAAGCGAATCATCCTCTCGCGGCCCAGTACCGCCTGATTGCCTTCCTCGTGCTGGGAATCGCGTTCGGACTAGGCCGCCTCTCGGTCGCGGACTGCCCGGAGCCGCCGCCCATCGACCCGACGGCCGCGATCGTCGACTCACTCCGCCAGCGCGACCAGGACGAGGCACGCGCAGCCGCCGATCGCGCGCTCGCCGACGCTGACTCCGTCCGATCCGCTCGCTCCCGTTCCACCGATTTCCTCCGGACCTATGTCGACTCGCTTGATCCTGCTCGTCGCCGCGCTCTCGCTGATAGCGTGTATCGCGCTCGCTCCCAGCGCTGACGCCCAACCGGTCGTCATCCGCCAACCGGTCGTCACCGCACCGACGACGGCGATCGACTCTCTTCTGGCCGACTACGTCGTTTGCGCGGCCGAGGTCGTCTCGCTGGAGTCGGAGATCGCCCAGCTCAGGGCAGCCGAAGCCGCGCGACGGACTCAGGCGGAGGCGGCGGAGACCCGCCTTGATGCCGCGATGGTCCGCCTCGATTCGTCGCTCGCTCGGGAGGCCGCGTGTTCAGACCAACTCGTCGAGGCAACGCTCGACGCTGATCGCCAGCGGGCACGTGGGGATGGGTGGCGACGGGCAGCGTTCACGGCTGGCGGT
>JBCDKT010000100.1 GCA_038746285.1 Bacteroidota bacterium | reverse complement strand
GGGGCTGAGCCGGCGCACGCCCTGCTGGCGCTCCTCGCGAGCGCGACGCCAGCGGGCCGGGCCGCGAGCCAGGAGACCTGCCTGAGCGCGTCGCTCCCCACCGCCTCCGGGACCCGAGGCGCGGTGCGTTCGACGGCGGCCAACTGGCCGGCGCGTGCGACCCCGTGCCCGCTTTTTGAGGCGCGGGGTTTTTCCATGCGCCTCCGCGCCCTCTTCCTGCTTCTCTGGGCGGCATCCGCCGCCGCGCAGCCAGCTGGCTCACCGCCAGCGGACTCGACCTTCCGTGAGGTCACCGTCACGGCAGCGCGCGTGACCGTAGCGACGCACGCAGCGCCAGCGCGCGTCACGGTCCTGGACCGGGAGGACATCGACAACACAGGCGCACGGACGGTCGCCGATGCACTCGAAGCGCGCTCAGCGGTGTTCCTCAAGCGCTACGGGCCGGGCGGGCTCGCAAGTCTGTCACTGCGCGGGACGGGCGCCTCGCAGACGCTCGTGCTTCTCGATGGGCACCGGATCGCCGATCCGCAACTCGGCCAACTCGACCTGGGGCTTCTCCCGGTGGCCGTCGTGTCGTCGGTCGAGGTCGCACATGGGGCCGCGTCGGCACTCCACGGGACGGACGGGGTCGGCGGCGTCGTGCATCTGCGGACGCCGGTACCAGATGGACAGCGCGGACGGCTCGATGTCCGGACGGGCGCCTTTGGCGAGCGCGGCTTCGACCTTCTCGTGAGCGACGGCCGGCCGGGGCTCAGCGCCGTCGTGGCCGCCTCGGTTGACACGAGCGAGGGCGACTATCTGTACACGGACTCCACCCGGTTCGATCGCGAGACGCGAACGCTGGGCGTGACCGGCCCTCGTCTCAACGCCGATGTCCGCCGGACGGCGCTCTTCGGGCGCATTCAGGCCGAGGGCGCTCTCGGGAAGACGGCAGCAGGCGTGCTCGCGACCGATGCCGAGCGCGGGCTGTTTGCGTTCTCTGGCGCCGGGCGAGCACGGCAGGAAGACAGAGCCCTACGCCTCTGGGCCGACCACGACGCGCGGCTCGGGGCCTGGCGCCTCCGCGCGGGTGGTCTCGCGCAGGCCAGCGCGCTCCGGTACCAGAACCCCGCTGGCGGCCTCGACGACACCGGGCGAACGCGAGCCGCATCGCTTCGCGCCGAGGCCGGGCGGGTCGTCCGTCTGGGGCCCGCACTCACCGACGTGACGGTTGGGGCTGAGATCCGCGGCGCGCGCGCAAGGCACCCCAGCCTGACCAGCGACGCGACCGAGACTGCCGGGGCCCTGTTCACGAGCCTCGTCGCCGAGATCGGTCCGCTCGGCTTGTTCCCCGCCCTCCGCCTCGACCGCGTCGCGACACCGACCGGCGAGGCGCTCACAGCGCTCTCGCCGAGCGCTGGTCTGAACGTGCGCCTGCTCCCGGGCCTCCGTGCGAAGGCCAGCGCTGGACGCGCCTTCCGCGCGCCGACGTTCAACGACCGGTTTTGGATGCCCGGCGGCGACCCCAGCCTGCGACCTGAGCGCGGGTGGACAGCCGACGCCGGCGTGTCGCTCGACCTTGCCACCGGCCCGCTGGCGCTCCGCGCCGAGGCGAGCGTGTTCGCCAGCAGGCTCCGCGACCGGATCGTCTGGCAGCCTGGCAGCTTCGAGGATGGCTTCTACTGGGCGCCCACCAACGTCGGGTCGACGCAGACGCGAGGCGTCGAGGTCTCGGGTCGTGCCCGTACAGCACTCGGGGGTCTGGGCATCGAAACGGGTGCACTTGCGACGTGGACAGACGCTCGTGACCGGACGGACCCTGAGGCGTCGTCGTTCGACCAGCGCCTGCTCTACGTACCGGATCGTCTCGTCCGCGCCGACGCCGGCATCTCGGCCTTCGGCGTTCGCCTCGACGCGGGCCTGGAGCACACCGGTACGCGCGCGACAGCGTCCGACGGCTCGGCCGAGCTACCGCCTGCGACCGTTGTCGACCTCGGCCTGCAGGCGACGCTGCGTGCCGCTGGCGCGTCTGGGACGCTCGGCATCCGCCTCGAAAACGCGCTCGACGCGCAGTACCAGATCGTCCGCCAGTACCCCATGCCGCCGCGGCACATCCGCGTGCGGCTCACCCTCACCTCTCTCTAGCCCATGCGCTACTTGCTCCTCTTCCTGCTCGTCCTCGCCGCCCCATCGTGGGCGCAGTCGTCTGACTTCGACGCATTCGTCCTGAGTCAGGGGGCATTCGGAAACCAGAACAGTTCTGTCGTCCTCATCGGGTCGGGCGACAATGGTCCCTTCGCCGACGGGTTCGCCAACGAGCGCGTCCTGACGCAGGGAGCCGCCGTCATCGGCGATCGTCTCTACCTGACAGCTGGGTCGTCGTTTCTTGGAACCGACCGACTCGATGTGTTCGACATCGCGACAGAGGCCCAGGTCGACCAGGTCACCGAAGGGCTCGTCAACCCCCGCTACATCGCCGAGGTGGCACCCGGGAAGGCATACGTGACGAACACCGACTTCGCCGGCGGCGGGTTCGTTCTTCCCCTCGACCTGTCCACGGGAACGCCCGGGACGCCCATCCCGGTCGTCGGGAACCCGGAGGATGTCACACTCTCGGCAGGCCGTGCGTTCGTCGCGCTCGGCGCCTTCGGTGCGTCGGACTCGCTCGCTGTGATCGACCCGGCGACCGACACGCTCGTGGACTACATCGACGTCGCGTGCGGTGCCCGGTTCGTCATCGCTGCGTCTGGGTTCGTGGTCGCGACGTGCACCGATACCGACGAGGCCGTCATCATCGACCCGGCGACGCTGGACGTAGCGGATCGGATCGCGTTGGGCGTCGAGATCGGCGACCCGAACCAGTCCGGCCAAGACGCCAACTCCACACAGACCATCTTCCCCGTGGGCCGGACCGAGGAGGAGGGCTCAGGCATCCTCATCAGCTCCGAGACCGGGCTCTTGTCCGTAACCATCAACGTTGACGGGATGACGGGCGCCCCAATCACCGATGTCTTTACCATTCCGATTGCTGGGACGGCCGAGCGGCCAATCACGGCACTCGCCGGCAATGCACAGAGAGGATTCATCGTCGGCCGCCCAGATGCGGACAACGCGTTCTCGGCGAACGGGACCGTGGAGCTCTACGACGGATCGGGGGCACTCGTCACCTCGTTCGAGGCTGGCATCTTCCCCTCGTACGTGGCGCTGAATCCGGACCGCTTCGGAGGCACCGCCGTGGCCGAGGGGCCCGGAGCGTCGGCGCTTCCCGTCGCACTCGCCGGCCCGAACCCGACACGCGGCCAGACCGCGCTCGCCATCACGCTTCGCCAGCCGGCGACCGTCCGCGTGACCATCCACGACATGACGGGCCGCGTCGCACGCACCCTCGACGCGACCCTTGCGGCGGGCACGCAGCGCATCGACCTCGACATGGGCGGGCTCCCCGCTGGCGCCTACCTGGCGCGCGTCGCCGCGGACGAAGGCCTCGCGACGGTCCCCCTCGTTCTGGTGCGATGACCATCGACCGCTGCTACTGCTTCGCGACGACCTTCGCCGAGCTGGCGGAGGTCGCCGCCACGACCGGGGCCGACTCGGTCGCGGCGCTCCAGGAGCACCGCCTCTTCGGCCAGAACTGCCAGCTGTGCCACCCGTACGTCCGCCGGATGCTGCGCACGGGG
>JBCDKT010000099.1 GCA_038746285.1 Bacteroidota bacterium | reverse complement strand
CGCGCAGGCGGGAATCCAGAGCTTGTAGTACGCCTTCTGGATTCCCGATCAGGGTCGGGAATGACTCGATGTGAGGAGGTAACAGTAGCAGAGCAGCGTTTCTGCGCCATCAGGGCCTCTCAAGTTGCTAACAAGCTCTAGCGCACGAGCGTCACGCGCTCGGTCCGCACCACGCCGTCCGCTGCCAGGCGCACCAGGTATACGTCACTCGGTAGTGTCGAGTCGTCGAGCACCGCCTCGTGCCGACCGGCCGGTATCTCGCCGTCTGCCAAGCGCGCTACCTCGCGCCCGGGCACGTCGCCGAAGTCACCCGTGGCGAGGGCAAAGCCGAACCGGTCGCCCGCCTCGACGATGCCGCCGGCTCTCTGCCGCCAGGGCTGATGGTCGAGCGCCACGGGTCCGAGGGGCGTGCCGTAGAAGGCGTTGACCGCGACGGCCTCGGCGACGCCTACGGCTCGGCGACTGCATGTGGGCGCTGGGAAGGGCGAGCAGACGAGGGAGGGCACGAGCGCGCTCGGTATGTGCCTGGCCGCCTGCGGACGGTACGAGGAGGCAGAGTCGCTGCTCCTGGCCAGCGTGCCCCTGCTTCGGGCCTCGTTCGGCGAGAGGCACGTCCTGGTCCGGCAGGCTGAGCAGGCACGGGCTGACGCACAGGCCGCGACGCGGTAGGCTGGAAACTGGTCTCGGCATTCTCGGTTGGCAGCCTGTCCTCGCCCTACCTCCTATGTGCACCCTCTTCGTCGCCCGCAGCGTCCACCCGCACTACCCGCTGATCGTTGCCTCCAACCGCGACGAGGCGCACGAGCGCCCGACCGCGTCGGCTGCGTTCTGGGACGATGCCCCGCGCGTCCTCGCCGGGCGCGACCTCCGGGCGGGCGGTGCGTGGCACGGTATCACTACCGAAGGCCGGTGGGCGATCGTCACCAACATCCGCGCGCCGCAGTGGATGCGCTCGGACTTCCCGCGCTCGCGCGGGGCCCTCGTCGCCGACTACCTCCGCAGCGACGAGGCTCCCGCGGACTTCGCCGCCCGCGCCGCTGCTGAGCGAGACGAGTACGGCGGGTTCAACCTCCTCCTCGGCTCGCCGGAGGCGCTGTGGTTCGTCTCCAGCACCGAGCCGCCGCGTGCCCTCGGCCCCGGCTTCTACGGCCTCTCGAACGGCACGCTCGGCGAGCCCTGGCCGAAGGTCGCACGCGGCGGGCAGGCATTCCAGCGATGGGTCGAGGCCGGGGCAGCCGGCGAGGAGGCCCTCTTCGAGATCATGCGGAACCCAGCCACCGCGCCGGACGGCCAACTCCCCTCGACCGGCGTCGGCCTCGACCTGGAGCGCACGCTCTCCGCGCTCTTCATCGAAGGCCCTGCCTACGGCACGCGAACGACGACGCTCCTGACAGTCCGCGACGACGACGCGGTCCGCTTCGCCGAACGCTCCTTCGGCCCGAACGGGGCGGCGACGGGCGCGGTCGAGCACGACTTTCAGATCGACTAGAGACAGGCTACTGGCGTTATGGATACCGGAGTTCTCTGGAGTCCGCCATGTCGGCAGTCTCGCTGCCGAGGTAGAGACTGCCGAGGTAGGGACGCCTCGCCGAGGCGTCCGCCGTTGCAGAGAGCGGCGCGCTCGGCGAGCACGCCCTACCAGGCACGCTGACGGTGACGCGTCCACATCTATCGGCGGCGCTTGGCACGGTTCGTTGGCGTGGCCGAGAGCGGATCGTCGGGCCAGGGGTGCTTCGAGTAGCGCCCGCGGAGGTCCTTGCGCACGTCGAAGTAGGCGTCGCGCCAGAAGCTTGCTAGGTCCTGGGTCACCTGCACGGGCCGGTGCGCCGGCGAGAGGAGGTGCACCGTCAGCGCCACGCGCCCGCCGCCGACGCGCGGCGTGTCGGTCAGCCCGAAGACCTCTTGCAGCCGGACGGCGAGGACGGGGGCCTCGGGCTCGCTGTAGTCGATAGGTACGTTCGACCCGCTCGGGACGGTGACGTGCGTCGGTGCAAGGCGGTCGATGTCGGCACGCCGGTTCCAGCCTGCGAGGCCGAGGAGGAGGTGCGCGAGGTCGAGGTGCCCGAGGCCGGTCCGCCCGCCGGTGAGGTGCGGGCCGAGCCAGGCGTCGAGGTCGGCAAGCAGCGCTGCGTCCGACACGTCGGGCCACGCGCCCGCGTCGAGGTGGTGGAGGAAGCGGAGCCGCTCGCGCAGCTTGGTGGCCTCTTTCGACCACGGCAGCATCGCCAGTCCCTTCGCCCGGACCCCGTCGAGGAGCGCCGCCGCGACGGCCTGCGGGTCGGGGTCGCGCAGCCGGGCGTCGCGCAGCACGACCGCCCCGATCCGGGTCTGCCGCCGCGCCCGCACGCGCCCGGCCTCGGCGTCCCACGTTACAGCCTCGTCCGTCTCGATCTGCTCGGCGAAGTGCCGCTCGATCTCCTGCTGCGTGACCGGAGCCGCGAGGAAGATCCGCGCCTCGGCCCGCCGCCCGTCGAGGTGGGCTGCGACGAGGTAGTCCGACCCCGCGAGGACCTGCGACTCGGCGAGGACGGCGGCCCGGCCGTTGCGGAGCCGGTAGCGCGTCTCCGCGTCGGGCCGCCGCTGCGCGATCCGGTCGGGGTAGGCGAAGGCGAGGAGCAGACCGGCGGCGTCGGCGTCGCGGTCCTGACTGCCGATGCCGAGCCGCTTGCGCCAGTGCGTCGCCTCCTGCCGCGCCCGGTGCACCGCGCCGCGCGAGACGGCGTAGCCCTGAGAAAACTCGGTGCCGTCGTCCTCGCCCGCGAGGAGGTCGAGCCGGAGGCGGAGGTCGGCAGGCGGCGGGTGGGAACCGCTCGGCTTGAAGAGGTCGCGCTCGGAGAGGAGCGCCGCGAGGTCGCACGCCGTCGCGCCGAGGCCGAGGTCGCGTCCGCGCAGCACGAGGTGGGCGAGGCGCGGGTGCAGGCCGAGCGCCGCCATCGCCCGACCGTGTGCCGTGATGCTCCCACGGTCGAGCGCGCCGAGGTTGGCGAGGAGGTCGCGGGCCGCGTCGAAGGCGGCCTCCGGCGGCGGGTCGAGCCAGCGAAGTCCGGCGGGGTCGCGCACGCCCCACGCGGCGAGTTCGAGCGCGAGCGGGGCGAGATCGGTGGTGAGGACTTCGGGCGGGGTGTGCTCGGCGAGGCTCGCCTGCACGGGCGGCGTCCAGAGCCGGTAGCAGACGCCCGGCCCGAGGCGCCCGGCCCGCCCCCGCCGCTGGTCTGCCGAGGCGTTCGAGATGCGGACCGTTTCGAGCCGCGTCATCCCGCTGCTGGGGTCGAAGCGCGGCGCGCGGGCCAGCCCGCTGTCGATGACGACGCGGACGCCCTCTATCGTCAGGCTCGTCTCAGCAATCGGAGTCGAGAGGACGACCTTGCGCTCGCCGTCCGGACTCGGGGCGATGGCGCGGTCCTGCGCGTCCTGCGGGAGGTTGCCGTAGAGCGGCGCGACCGTCACGCCCGCCGGCAGGTCGGACAGCGTCTGCTCGGCGCGCCGTATCTCGCCCGCACCGGGTAGGAAAACGAGCACATCGCCCCCCGCCTCCGCGGGGGCAGGCTTGTGCTCGGCGAGCGCCTGGCGCACGGCTGCTGCGACGTGGCCGTCGATTCTCCAGTGCGGCTCCGGCATCCGGTCAAGGGTGTAGGTCTCGACGGGGTAGGCTCGACCCTCGCTCGTGAGGAGCGGCGCGTCGCCGAGGAGTGCCGCCACGCGCGCGCCGTCGAGCGTGGCCGACATGACGAGCAGGCGGAGGGCCGGGCGCAGTGCCTCCTGGGTTTCGAGCGCGAAAGCGAGGCCGAGGTCGGAGGGCAGGTTGCGCTCGTGGAATTCGTCGAAGACGACGAGGCCGACGCCGCTCAGCGACGGGTCGCTCTGGAGCATCCGCGTCAGCACGCCCTCGGTGACGACCTCGATGCGCGTCTGCCTGCCGACCTTCGTGTCGAGCCGTACGCGGTAGCCGACGGTCTCGCCGACGGTCTCGCCGAGCGTCTGCGCCATCCGGTGCGCCGCTGCCCGCGCCGCCAGCCGCCGCGGCTCCAGCATCACGACCTTCTGGCCGCCGAGCCAGTCCTCGCCGAGAAGCGCGAGCGGCACCCGCGTCGTCTTCCCCGCGCCGGGCGGAGCCTGGAGCACAGCGCTCGGGTGCGCCCGCAGCGCCTCGCGCAGCGCGGGCAGGACGGACTCGATGGGGAGAGAAGCGGGCACGACGGCGCGGG
>JBCDKT010000098.1 GCA_038746285.1 Bacteroidota bacterium | reverse complement strand
TTCGTATCCGACGACGCCGAACGA
This sequence comes from Bacteroidota bacterium, assembly GCA_038746285.1. Lineage (NCBI taxonomy): Bacteria > Pseudomonadati > Bacteroidota > Bacteroidota bacterium. The sequence continues at coordinate 5,154 of JBCDKT010000098.1, read as the reverse complement.
CCCGCCGGCAGGATGCCACCTGCCGGCGGAGAGGCGCGTGGGGGCCAGCGGGCCCCGGGCGGGCCGCAAACAACCCCGGCGACCCCCGATCGAGGCGGAAGATGGAGCCCCCCCCGCGGCTCTCCGCCGGCAGGTGGCATCCTGCCGGCGGGTCGTTCGGCGTCGTCGGATACGAAGGCTCGGGGTTGGTCGTCGCCATGGGTACGCAGGGCGTCGCTCCTCACGGTCACGCGCTGGCCGCGGTGGGAGCGCCCCCGCCGGCCGACGCGCCCGGAGCGGCCGGCGGGGGCGCCCACGCTCCCGCACTCCTCTCTTGCCCTCGCACTCCATCTCTCGGTCCCCAAGTCGATGTCTCTCCGTCCTGACACCTCTCGTCCCAGCAGAAGCAAGCCCGGTGGCCGCGCGGGCCACCGGGCTCATGAGCCGCAGGCTCAGAGGGGCTACTCGCCCCAGTCGGTCTCGGCGCTGTCGCCGCCGTAGGCATCACTGCCGTAGGCGTCGGTCGCGTAGAGGAGGCTCCCGTAGCTCGTCGCCCCGTAGGCGCCCGGCGAGACGGTGTCGCGGTAGCTCGCCCTGTAGACGAACAGACTCTCGTCGGCCACCGCGTGCGCCTCGGCCCAGGCCTTCCGGTCGTCGGCCCAGTCGAGCCACGCCGCCGCCGCCTCGTGCGCCCGGCTGATCGCGACGTGCACTTCCGCACCCTCGCCGCCGGTCACAGCGTGATCCGTCACGTGGTACCGGAGGACGGGGCCGGTCCCGTAGGCGTCGGTCTCGAGCCGGATCAGGGGGGCCACCCACAGGGCGTCCTCCGGTGGCAGCTTGCCGAGCAGGTGCTTCTCCGCGTGCGTCCCCGTCCGGTCGGCCACCTCGAGGAACAGGTGCACCTCGTCGGTCGTGGGGTCCTCCGGGTCGACGACGGCGATCCGAGCGACGAGCTCGGGGTAGGCGTCGCCGTCGGCCGCGCGCCGCGCGAGCCGGGCCAGCCCGGCCGGGTCGCAGTCCTGGAGCGTCGTCGGGAGGACGAGCGACCGGCTGCGGAGCGCGAAGCTGGCCCTCAGGGCGTCTTCGCGCATGTGGTACGGGTGGAACCGGGGGCACGACGTGCGCCGGAGCCACGAGGTGAAGCGGTACCACGTGCGGGCCTGATCGTAGTGCGGACGAGAAGATGAGCAGGGCATAGGAGGACCTCTTGAGAGGGCTCGTGACGGCCACCGTGCCCGGGGACCCGAGTGGTCCCCGCCAGCCAGCGGCCACCCCGCCCGCAGGCGTAAGGCCGGACTCCATGGGTCAAGGTGGAGCGCCCCCGCGCGGAGCGACCGTCGGCACCCCCTGGCCGCGCCTGCGGCCGGCTCCGGGGTTGGCGTCGCAGCGCGAGCACGGGGCGAACGACCTTGACGCCGTCCAGCCGTCGCCTAGACTGCCAGAAACCGCTGCCAACACCCCGCCCCCTCCCCTGCCGTCTTCGCACAGGTACCCCGAGCGAGGGTGGCAGGGTGACGTGCCGGAGCCCGGGGACCCCAGAGTCCGACAGCGGACCCCTGGGTCCGCGAAGGATCCGTCGATCCACGCCTCTCTGCAGCGTCCTCTGGACTCCGACGCCTCCCACATCGGGTCGACGTCGCCGAACTCCCCGGCCGGTTCAGAACCGCGACCCGTCGCCGAGCGCAGCCACGGCTCGCGCGTGAGCCCCTGATTCGGAGACCGCTGACGGTAACCCAGCTCCCGCGTCGTCGTAGCCGGCGAGGTAGGCCTCGAGGTCGTGCCCGAAGAGGCGCTCGAACCACGCGCGGTAGCGCCACGCGTCCCCGTGGCGGTGCCGCCAGGTGAACTCATCGAAGCGAACGCGCGCCCCGAGGCGGTCCAGCATCACGCCTCGGCCCTTTACCACAACCGGGTAGATCCACTCCGTCATCGGACGCTCGGAGTACCCGTCGGCGAGGCAGGCCTCGTGGCCCGCCTCGTAGGACGAGCACCAGCGGGCGCCGTACTCGGGACCGCCGCAATGGGAGTCGGGAAAACACCGGCACGTCAGCCGGTTGCAGTCGGGGCAGAAGTCGCTCGGATCGGGCAGGGACATGGCACGCAGGGGATGGGTCCCCGGCCGGGTGCCGGGGCCGCTCGTCGCCCCCGCAGAGCGGCCCCGGCGCCCGCGCACGCAGCGCCCAGCGCTTGACACCGATGGCACGTCAGGGATGGCACGCCGTCCCCGGTCGGAGTCCCGCCTCAGATCGAGGGTGGCCCCCTGGCCTCAGGCGGCTGTGACTCACGCGGCCGAGCCTCAAGCGGCCCGGCGGAGGCTCCTGCCCCGCGCGGGGTCCCGCACCTCGACCACGGGCCGGTGCTCGGTAACGGCCCTGAGGACGGCCGCCGCCCTCGCACCCACGGGCACGAAGAACCGCGTGCGGAAGGCGTGCACCTCGGCGAAGACGCCGTCGGCCTCCAGCTCGCGCATCGCGGACAGGTCCGGCCCCACGAGCTCGATCCGGTGCTCGCCCGCCGCTCGCCGCCGCTGGAGCCGCCAGCCGTTCGCGAGGTCGGCCTCGGCGCCCGCCATGAGCCGCTCCGCCAGCGCCTCGGGCGTGATCTCGACGCGGTCGCCAGAGGCTCCGAGGGCTTTAAGCGTCGCGCTCAAGTGCTCAGGGGCTACGGCCCGCCCGATCATGCGCTCGCCCGCCGGGCCGTGGGGGCCGGCCGCGTCCGTCTGCGCGCGGTAGATCCGGGGGTGCCCCGCGATCCGGTCCCAGATGGGCAGGATCGTGCCGGTGACGAGGTGGACCGCCTCGGTGGTGAACTCCGGCGCCGCGCGGACGCCCGCGTCCCAGAGCCGCCGGGCCTCGTCGGTCGGGATCGGTTGGTGGCCACCGTCGCCCGCTCGTGGGTTCAGGTCGGTCTCATCCATCAGCCGGTTGGACCGCACGCCCACACGGCGCAGGCGGGCCACGACGCGGCCGGTCGTGGTCGTGCGGCTCCCGGCCCGGACGAGCGCGTAGGGCTGCCCGCTTCGGCGGTTGACGACGAACCCCATCCAGGTGCCGAGTCCCTGCGCCTCCTTCGCCCAGCGCCAGGCCTCGTCCCAGTCCGCGATCTCCGTCCGCCGGGTCAGCTCCAGCGTCACGACCTGGGTCGTGGCCCCCGAGCGCGGGTGCCTGTAGACGTGCCGCTCGGCCGTCTTGACGGTCCGGAGGGCCTGGATGGTCTCGACGCCCACGTCGAGCGTGCCGGCCTCCCGCGCGGACTCCGTGGCCTCCTCGAGGTAGGCGTACCACGAGTCGAACACGGCGTCCATGTCCCTGGTCCGGAGCGAGAGGAGGCGGTTCAAGAACTTCGGGACCTCGGGGATAGCGCCGACGTTGAGCTGCCCGTCGGCGTCCAGGACGCGGATCCCCATTTGCTCCTCGACGAGCGACGGTGTCACGCCCGCGGCCGCCGCGCGGCCCGAGCCCCGGTAGAGGTCGACGAACCAGTTGTGGAGGCTGGCCCTGGAGAGCGAGGTCTCCAGGTTGAACTCCGAGGACAGGAGCCCCAGGCTCGCCGTCTGCCGCTGGCCCTTGGTCAAGGCGCCCAGTTGATCCAGCCGACGGGCGATGGTCGACAGGAAGCGCCTCTGGGCCTTGAGGTTGGTCGTGACGAGGACGAGCTCGGGCGGGCACGCCTGGTTCGCCCGGTGGACCCGGCCCATCCCCTGCACGCAGCGGGCGCTCGACCAGCCGGGCTCGACGCAGTAGAGGACCCGGCGTTGTTGATTGTCTGCGGCCAGATCGGCGTGGTAGCTCCGGCCCGTCCCCCCGGCCTGGCTGAACACGAGGACCCGGCGCCGGCCCGCCATGAACTCGTCCGCCTCGGCGTCGCACGTCCTGCGGGTCCGGCGCTCCTCAACCACCTGCTCGACGCCGTCCACGGTCTTCGCGACGAACCGTCGGCTCCGTCCCGTGACCTCGGCCACCGCCTCGGGGCCGAAGTGGGCGACGATTTGGTCGAGCACGCCGTGCGGCACGCGCGCGGCGCCCACCTCCAGCATCAGCCGGTCTCTTGCCGCCACGGCCTCGGGGGACTGCACGAAGTCGCCCGCTACGTTCTTGACGGGGCGGCTCCGGACGCGGCCGTCGTCGTCTTTGTACTCCTCGTAGAGCGTGGTCGGGAAGCTGGCCTCGACGAACTGCAGGAGCTGGTCGCGGGGCGTGACGTCGAGGTCCTGGAGGTCGTCGCCGCTCGCGACGGCCTTCGCGTAGGCGCGCTCGGTCGCCGCCTCCATCGTGGAGACGAGCTGCACGACGCAGGACTCGCCGGCCCCGAGGCGGGCCTCCATGTCCCGGATCAGGCTCGGCGCCGACATCGCGACCAAGAGGTGCAGGAAGAACCGCTGGTGGCAGCCCCAGAACTGGCTGTAGGCCGTGGCCCGCGCCCGGGCGCATTTGTCAGCGTTCGTGACCTCGAGGGCCGCCTGGAGGTTGCGGAGGACGACCTGCCACGCCTCGGCGCAGCGGTCGTAGGTCGTCGCCTGGTGCGGCTCCAGCTCGTGGACGAGCGTCCGGTAGTCGACCCCGTCGTAGGACACGGAGCGCGCGAGGTAGAGGCCCATGGACTTGAGGTCCTTCGCGACGAGCTCCATGGCCGCGATGCCTCCTGCGGACACCTTCTCGACGAAGCTCTCGACGGTCGGGAACGGGGTGCCACGGCCCCAGAGGCCGAGGCGGGCGGCGTAGGCGAGGTTGGCCACCTCGGTGGCGCCGGTCGCGCTCGCGTAGACGACGCGAGCATTGGGGAGCCGGGCCTGGAGCTCGACGCCGACGAGCGCGCGCTGGGAGGCTTTCTGCACGCCGCGGCTGCCCTGGCGGTCGATGGCGGAGGCCATGTTGTGGCTCTCGTCGAACACGATGACCCCGTCGAAGTCGGTCGCCTCTCCCGAACCTGCGAGCCAGGCGACGACCTGCTCTAGCCGGTCGATGCCTGTGGTGGCCCCGTCCTTCTCGCGCGGCTTCCCCTTCAAGGTGTCGTAGGAAGCGAAGCAGACGCCTTCGGCACGGGAGATGGCCCCCTTGCACGCGCCGAGGTCGAACAGATATTCGGCCGGCCCACCGAGCGCCGTCCAGTCGCGGACGGCGTCGCGGAGGAGGCTCCGGTTCTCGGACACCCAGAGCGCGCGGCGGCGGCCCT
>JBCDKT010000097.1 GCA_038746285.1 Bacteroidota bacterium | reverse complement strand
TGCGGCGTCGCGCTCCATCGCCGATGCCTCTGCATCGCCTGGTGGAGTCGCTACGCTCCTCGATGCTTCGCATTCGCGCTTCTTGCGGCGTTCGGCCTCGCTCGGTCTCGGCTTCCCGCTCCTTCCCCAAACAGTTTCTAACTCCCTCAACGTGGGCACCCGTAGTTTGGTCTGCCGCCCCATCCGCCCGTCGATGCCTCGCCGCTTTCTCCTCGCCTGCCTGCTCGCTGCTGCGCCGCTGGCCGCCCAGCCCGACACGCTCCGCACCCGTGCCGAGGCGTCGGACTACCGCGCGACCTCGACCCACGCCGACGTGACGGCGTTCGTCGAGGCCATCGGGGCCGAGCCGGGGTTCTACCCGACGACGTTTGGGACGAGTGTCGAGGGCCGCGACCTCCCGCTCGTCGTGTGGGGTGCCGCCGGGGCCAACGCCGGGGCTGTGCGGGGGACGGACAAGCTGCGCGTGCTCATCGTGGCGAACATCCACGCGGGCGAGGTGGCCGGGAAGGAGGCTGCGCTGATGCTGCTCCGCGACCTTGCTACCGGCGGCCACGCCGCCTGGGCCGACTCGCTCGCGCTTCTCGTCGCCCCGATCTACAACGCCGACGGCAACGAGCGCTTCGATCCCTCAAACCGCCCCTTTCAGCACGGGCCAGTCGACGGGATGGGCCAGCGCCCGAACGCGCAGGGCCTCGACCTCAACCGGGACTTCGTCAAGCTCGACGCGCCGGAGAGCCGTGCGCTTGTGGGGTTTATGACCATGATGGACCCGCACGTCGTGATCGACCTCCACACGACGAACGGGACGGTACACGGATACCACCTCACCTACGCGCCGCCGCTGCACCCGAACACGCCGGCCGCCATCGACAGCCTCCTGCGCGAGGTGTGGTTGCCGGACGTAACGCAGAGCTATAAAACGAAGTACGGCTGGGACCTCGCGTACTACGGGAACGACAAGCCCGAGTGGGGTCTGCCGCGCGGCTGGGCGACGTTCGACCCGCGCCCGCGCTTCGGGACTAACTACGCCGGGCTGCGGAACCGGGTGGCGATCCTCAGCGAGGCCTACAGCTACGCGACCTTCGAGGACCGCGTCATCGCCACGCTCCGGTTCGTGACCGAGACGCTCGACTGGGCGCACGGGCACGCGTCGCAGGTCCGCCGGGCGGTCGAGCGGGCCGAGGCGGCATCCGTTGTCGGGGACAGCCTCTTCCTCCGCGCGGCGCGGACGTGGGAGGCCGATCCAGAGCCCGGAACGATCCTGCTCGGTGAGGTCGTGGAGGAAGCAAACCCCCACACCGGCGAGCCGATGCTCCGCCGCACCGACACGCAGGCGCCGACCGAGATGACCGTGTACGGTCGTTTCAGCGGTACCGAGCCGGAAGTCGTTCCAGCCGGCTACCTCGTTCCCGACTCGCTCACAAACGTACTGGACCGTCTCGACGCACACGGTGTTCTCTACGTCAAACCTGAAGACGCCACAGTGCCGGCGCGTGTGGAGACATTCTATATCGACAGCGTACGCGTTGCCGAGCGGCCGTTTCAGGACCGGTACGAGCGCGAGTTGTTCGGCCGTTACCGGACAGAAGATGTCTTGATCGAGTCGGGCGATCTCGTGATGGTGTTTACAGCGCAGCCACTAGGCCGCCTCGTGTTTACGCTTCTCGAACCACGCTCCGATGACGGGTTTGCCAGTTGGGGCATCATAGAGTCCGGAGAGACTTATCCGATCCGCCGGATCATGAACTATAGGGTTCACACAGGGATCGCTCGTTGATGCGAACTCCCCGTTTCCCCCCTGCGTACCAGCCGCATGACTACTCGTTTTCTCTTTCTGCTCGCCTCCGCGCTCGTCCTCGCCGCGTGCACCGGCCAGGAAGCACCGGGCGACCTCATCATCGAGCCGGTCTCGGCCGAGGAGCTGATCGACGAGGTCCGCGCCATCGACTCGGAGATCGTCGTGGTCAACTTCTGGGCGTCGTGGTGCCTCCCGTGCCGGGCGGAGTTCCCCGAGTTCATCCGCTTCGCCGAGGAGACCGACCCGCGCGAGGCCCAGGTCCGGTTCGTCTCCATCGACTTCGAGGAGGACCTCCCGCACGCCGCCGAGTTCCTGCGCGATCACGACGTCGCGGGCACGACCTTCGTCAAGGACGGCAAAGACGGCCCGTTCATCAGCGCGATCAACCCCGAGTGGTCCGGTGCGATTCCGGCCACGGCCCTCTACGACCGCACCGGGAAGCGCCTCGCCTTCTGGGAAGGCCTCGTGACCTACGACCAACTCGCCGAGCGCGTCCGCACCGTCCGCACCGACCCCCTCTCCACCAACGCCTCTTCGCCATGACGTTCCAACCGCTCCTCCGCCGCGCCACTGCTTTCGCGCTCGCCGTCCTGGTCGTCCAGGCGGCCTCGGCGCAGACCGCCCAGCCGCTCGACATCGGGACGGCCCTCCCGGCGGCCGATCGCTCGATGCAGGGCACCGGCGGTGCCGCCATGACGCTCGGCCAGGCGATGGGGGACCAGGGCCTCGCGGTCGTCTTCTGGTCCAACACCTGCCCGTGGGTGGCGAAGTACGACGAGCGCGTGCGCGCCCTCGCCGACGAGTACGAGGCCGCGGGCGTCGGCTTCGTCCTCGTCAACGCCAACGATCCGGGGGCCTATCCCGAGGAGAGCTTCGCCGCGATGCAGACCCTGGCGAGCCAGAACGGCTACGGCTTCCCGTACCTCGTGGACGAAGGCTCGGAAGCGGCGAAGGCGTTCGGGGCCTCGCGCACGCCGCAGGTGTTCCTGTTCGACACCAGCCAGACGCTCGTCTACGAAGGCACCGTCGACGACAGCCCGTCGGACCCGAGCGGGGTGGAGGAGGAGTTCTTCCGCGACGCGATGAACCAACTCATCGCCGGGACCGAGATCACGGTCCAGAAGACCAACGCCTTTGGCTGCACGATCAAGTTTTACTAGGCTCAGCGGGCCACCGATACAATTCGCCCGGCGGTGCTTCGTGCGCCGCTGGGCGTGGTATTTTCCGCGCTCTCCCAAAGCCTGCTTCCATGCCTGACTCTACGGCGGTCCCGGTGCCCGCTGAGGCCACGCTCGACCACGCGGCGCTCTACCGCGCCCTCCAGCTTCCGCGTACGGTCGAGGACAAAATGCTCCGCCTCATCCGGCAGAACCGGATCTCGAAGTGGTTCTCAGGCTACGGGCAAGAAGCCATTGCCGTCGGCTGCGTGTGGGCGCTCCGCGAGCGCGACGTGATCCTCCCGATGCACCGCAACCTCGGCGTGTGGACGACGCGCGGGCTGCCGCTCCGCCCGCTCTTCTGCCAGCTCATGGGCAAGCAAGGCGGCTTCACGAACGGGCGCGACCGGACCTTCCACTTCGGGACGATGGAGCACCGGATCGTCGGCATGATCTCGCACCTGGCGGCGATGCTGCCCGTCGCCACCGGCTTCGGCCTCGCGTCGCAGCTCAAGGGCGACGACTTCGTGGCCTGCGCGTTCGTCGGCGAGGGGGCGACGCGGGAGGGTGACTTCCACGAGGCGCTCAACCTCGCCGCCACCTGGTCGCTGCCGGTGCTGTTCGTCGTCGAGAACAACCAGTACGGCCTCTCGACGCCGACGCGCGACGCGATGGCGGTCGAGGACATCGCCGACGCCGCGGCGGGCTACGCGATGGCGGGCGAGGTCGTCGACGGCAACGACGTGCTCGGCGTCATCGACGCCGTCGGGCGCGCCGCCGACCGGGCGCGGGCTGGGGCCGGGCCGACGCTCTTGGAGATGAAGACCTTCAGGATGCGCGGGCACGAGGAGGCGAGCGGGACGAAGTACGTCCCCGAGGCGCTGTTCGACGCCTGGGCCGACCGGGACCCGATTGAGCAGTACAAAACCAGAGCACTCACCGAAGGCTGGCTTTCGGAGAAGCAAGTAGTCGAGACCGACGCCGCGCTCGCGGCCGAGATCGAGGAGGTCGCCGAGTGGGCGATTCTTCAGCCCGAGGTCGAGAGCACGCTCGACGCCGAGGGCGCCGCACTCTTCGCCCCGTCGCCGGCCACGACGAGCGCGCCCGGCGGGTCCGTCTCGGAAAAGCGGTTCATCGATGCCGTCCAGGACGGCCTCCGGCACGCCCTCGACGCCGACGAGCGCGTCCTCGTGATGGGGCAGGACGTGGCCGAGTACGGCGGCGTGTTTAAAGTCACCCAGGGCTTCGTCGAAGAGTTCGGACGCGCCCGCGTGCGCAACACGCCGATCATCGAGAGCGGGGCGCTCGGCTGCGCGATGGGCCTCGCGCTCGAAGGCTTCCGCCCGGTCGTCGAGATGCAGTACGCCGACTTCATCACCTGCGGGTTCAACCAGATCGTCAACAACCTCGGCACGACGCACTACCGCTGGGGCGAGCCGCTGAACGTCACGATCCGCGCCCCGTTCGGCGGCGGAATCGGGGCGGGACCATTTCACTCGCAGAGTCCCGAAGCGTGGTTCGCCCACGCGCCTGGCCTCAAAGTTGTCATCCCCGCGACCCCTGCCGACGCGAAGGGCCTGCTGCTGGCCGCCATCGAGGACCCCAACCCGGTGCTGTTCTTCGAGCACAAGCACCTCTACCGCTCGCTCAAGGGCGACGTGCCGGACGCGGCGTACACGATTGCTCTCGGCGAAGCGAACGTCGTGCGCCCGGGTGCCGACCTCACGCTCGTCACCTGGGGCGTCGGCGTGCAGTGGGCGCTGGAGGAGGCCGAACATTGGGCCGGGCGTGGGAGCGAGATCGAAGTCGTGGACCTCCGCACCCTCGTGCCGTGGGACCGGCAGGCGGTGCTGCGCTCGCTTGCCAAGACCAACCGGCTCGTCGTGCTCCACGAGGCGCAGCGCACGGCCGGGTTCGGGGCCGAGGTCGCGGCGCAACTCATCGAAGAAGGCTTCGAGCACCTCGACGCGCCGCCCGCGAGGGTTGCCTCGGAGGACCTGCCGATTCCGTTCTCGAAGGGACTGGAGCGCGAGATCTACTCGGCGAGCGGGAAGCTGCGCGCCGCCGTCGAGCGCGTGCTGGCGTACTGAGCGTGTGGGAGTGTGGGAGTGTGGGAGTGTGGGAGTGTGGGAGTGTGGGAGTGTGGGAGTGTGGGAGTGTGGGAGTGTGGGAGTGTGGGAGTGTGGGAGGCAAGAAAAACCACAAAAACTACCGAGGCCGCCGCGCTCTGCGCCAGCGATCTTCGCCCATCCGCCCATCCGCCCATCCGCCCATCCGCCCATCCGCCCATGCCCCCATACCCCCATACCGCCAACCCGCCATCCGCCCCGCCGCCCAGCCGCCCCACGCACAAAACGCCCACGCCCCGCCTGACGGACCGCAGACAGCCGGCGTCCGCCCGCGGGCG
>JBCDKT010000096.1 GCA_038746285.1 Bacteroidota bacterium | reverse complement strand
CTCGACCGGCGACATCCACGGCGGCTTCTCCGAGGGGAAGGGCGCCGTCTGCGTCGAGGGCGACGACCTCGTGATCGAGGTGAACGTCTCGCTGATGGGCATGATCGACCGGGGCACGACGACGCACCGCTTCGAGCTGACTGACCTCGAGGAGGTGCGCCACAGCCGGACCCCGCTCCGCGACACGCTCAAGATCCGGACCCGCCCGATGGAGCTGATCTCCGAGGTGCCGGGGGCGCACCAGGGCGAGCTGCTGCTCAAGATCGGTCGCCGCCACCGCCGCGACGTGGACGACCTCCTCGACCGCCTCGACCTGTGGCTGACGTAGCCGCCCCGAGGCGGGGGATCGGGCTCTGGCTCGACGCCGCCCGACCGAAGACGCTCCCGGCGGCCATCGCGCCGGTCCTCGTCGGGATCGCGCTCGCCACCGAGGCGGGGGCCTTCCATGCCCTCGCCGCCGCGTGCGCCCTCCTCGGAGCCGTCTTCATCCAGATCGGCACCAACTACGTCAACGACGCCGAGGACGCCGTGCGCGGGGCCGACACCGAGGCGCGGAAAGGGCCGCAGCGCGCGACCGCCTCGGGGCTCGTCTCGCCCGGCCAGATGCGAGCGGCAGCGGGCGTGGCGTTCGCCCTCGCGTTCGCGGCCGGCGGCTATCTGATCTGGCGCGGCGGCTGGCCGATCCTCGCGCTCGGTCTCGTCAGCATCGCTTCAGGTGTCGCCTACACGGCCGGGAAGTACGCGTTGGCCTACACAGGGTTAGCGGATCTGTTCGTGCTCGTGTTCTTCGGCCCGGTCGCCGTCGCGGGGACGTACTACGTGCAGGCGCTCGACCTGCCGCTGTGGGTGCCCGTCGCCGGGCTCGGGCCGGGCTTCCTGGCGACGGCGATCCTGCTCGCTAACAACGTCCGCGACGTCGAGGAGGACCGCGTGGCGGACAAGAAGACCCTGGTCGTCCGCTTCGGGCGGCCGTTTGGGGTGACGCTCTACAACGTCTGCATCTCGGGCGCGGTCGTCGTGCCGGCAGCGCTGGCGCTCGTCGCGCGCGACCACGTCGGCGTGCTGGTCGCCTCGGCGCTGGCGGCGCTCGTCGGACGACGGCTGGCCCGGACGCTCGCCGCCTCGACCGACCCGGCCATCCTCAACCCGCTCCTCGCCAAGACGGCCGGCCTGCTGTTCGTCTACTCGGTCGCGTTCGCGCTCGGGTGGGGGCTGACGTAGATCGGTACACGGTGCTTGGTACGAGGTACGGCGCACGCGCTACCAACCATTGCCCGTACCTCGTACCCGGTACCGGGTACCCGCTTCAGGCCACCTGGAACCCCAGAATCGCGGCCCCCTCGCGCCCCGCGCCGGCCTTCATCTCGTCGACGGCCTCGCGGACATGATCTACCCCGAGGCGGACCGCTGCCGGCTCGGACGCGCCCTCCGCCTCGGTGGCGATCTGGACGGCCCGGAACACCAGCTCCTTGAGGAACGCCTGGCTCGTCCGGTCGGTCATCCGCACCACCTCGCTCAGGTCCAGCCCCGAGGTGTCGTACGGGGCGAGGAGGGCGGTCAGGTAGCGCTGGCGGAGGTCCGGCCCGGGCAGCCCGAACAGGACGCACTGGCTGATGCGCCCCGGCCGGTCCTTCACGGCCGCCTCGACGCGGTCGATGGCGTTGGTCGTGAGCACGAACAGGATCTCGTCGTCGCGGGCGAACCCGTCCAGCTCGTCCATTAGCTCGCCCAGGGCCACGCCGTAGGCGTTCTCCTCGCGCTGGCCGTACACCAGGTCGACGTCCTCGAGCACCACGAGCGCCGGCTGGAGCATCCGCGCGATCTGGCAGATCGACCGGGCGTGGAGGAGCGTCCGGCCCGTCGCCACGAGCGTCGTCACGCCGTCGAGGCGGTGAGCGAGGTACTTGCAGGTGTGCGTCTTGCCCGTGCCTGGCGGCCCGTAGAACAGCACGCCGCGCCGCGACGGCAGTCCGAGGTCGCGCAGCGCCGCGCGCCGCGCGTAGAAGTCGACCAGGAGGCGGTCGAGGAGGGCGCGCTTCTCGGGCTCGAGGATGATCTCGTCCTCCTCGATGCGGTAGGTCGGGCGGAAGCGGAGGTCGACGAACTCGCCCTGCACGGCGTCGCCGTACTCGTCGCGGATGTCGGACTCGAAGGACACCTCGAGCGTCTTGCCGCGGTACACGCTCACCTCGCTGGCGGCCGAGAGCAGGCGCTCCATCGCCGCCTCGGCGTCGTCCTGCGAGATCGCGCCCACCTCGATGCGGACCGACTGGGTGTAGCTGTCGAACTTGAGGCGGAAGACGGAGGGCGCGTCCTCGGCCCCGAGGCGGACGACCCGGAACGTGTCGGTCGGGAAGAAGGCGTCCTTGCCCTCGGCGACGGCGCGCGCGACCGACCCCGAGGCGCGGACCGGCCGGTTGCGCTCGTTGTGGAAGTGGCCCGTGAGGATCTGGGCGAGCGTCTCGTGGTGGTCCGAGTCGAGGCGCTCCACTGCCTTGGCGTCGTCGGCGAGGGCGTCGAGCGCCCGGTGGAGGTCGGCCAGGCGGAACGAGGGGAGGGTCTTGAGGTAGGCGTGGTACCCTGCGAGGTCGTCCCCGCCGCCCAGGTCGGCGACCGCCTTTTTCAGCCACACGTCGATGAGCTTCTTCCCGCCCAGACGGCCCCACAGCCCGTCCGGGACCGCGCCGATGATCATCAGCGAGACCAGCGCGACGGCGACGACTGAGACGGTGACGAGGAGGAGAGTGTCCATGCAGCCTAGCGACGCCGCTGCGGCGTTTCAGATGGGTCCTGGTGGGACGTACGGGAGGGTACGAGGTACGAGGTACGAGGTACACGAGCGCCGAGGGCTCCTCGAATCGTACCTCGTGCCCGGTACCGCGTACCCACCCGAAGGGGACTCGAAAGGGAGCCGAGGATACCACCGGCCATGCGGGTAGAGACCGTCGACCTCGTCCCGTACCGCCTGCCGCTCACCGAGGCGGTGACGTGGAACGGCGAGCGCTGCACGACACGCGAGGGCGCGCTCCTCCGCCTCGGGGACGACCGGGGGCGGACCGGGTGGGGCGACCTCGCCCCGCTGCCCGGCTTCAGCCGCGAGACCCTCCCCGAGGCAATGAAAGCCCTCACCGAGGCGCTGCCGGAGCTGCTGCGCCGCGGCCTCGATCCGTCCGACCTCACCCAGCCCTCCGGCTCGTTCCACACCACCCTTGACGCCGCCGGCCTGCCGTCGTCGGCTCGGTTCGCGCTCGACCTCGCGCTCGCCGACCTCGCCGCGCAGGCGCTTGGCCAGACCCTCCCCGAGGCGCTCAGCGCCAACGTCGCCACCCAACTCCCCCTGAACGGCCTGCTGATGGGCAGCCCCGAGGCGGTCGTCGCGCAGGCCCGCCGCCTCGGGGCCGGAGGCTACCCGGCGGTCAAGCTGAAGGTGGGACGGGCCGCAGTCGAGACCGACATCGAGACCGTCCGGGCCGTCCGCGAGGCGCTGGGCGAGAGCGTCGCGCTCCGCCTCGACGCCAACCGCGCGTGGGCGGACGACGACGCGAGGCGCTTCGCCGACGCCGTCGTCCCGCTGGGCCTCGACTACATCGAAGAGCCGCTCGCCGACCCGGCGGGGCTGGCCGCGCTGGCGCGCGACACCGGTCTGCCGGTCGCGGTCGACGAGTCGGTGCAGGAGGGCGCCGCGATCGAGGCATGGGCCGCGGCGGCTGTCCTCAAGCCGATGCTCGTCGGCGGCCTCATGGCGACGCTCCGCCTCGCCGCCTCGGCGTGGAGCGTGGGCGTGCGGACGGTCCTGAGCGCGTCGTTCGAGAGCGGCATCGGGCTCCGCGGCGTGGCCGCCCTCGCGGCCGCCACGGGTGCCCAGCCGGCCGGGCTCGACACGTACCGCTGGCTGGCCGAGGACGTCGTCGGACCGCTCCCGTTCGGCCGGCCCGTCGTGGACGTGCCCACCCTGTTCGCCGCGCCTCCCGAGGTGGCCGTCCCGTGACCGACCCGGTCCGCTCGCACGCCGAGGCCCGCCCCGAGGCGAAGGCCCTGGTTACCGACGCCAGCGCCTGGACCTGGGCCGAGCTGGACGCCCGCGTCGGTGCTGCCGCACGCCGCCTCGGGGAGGGACCGGAGCGCGTGGCCGTTCTCGCCCGGACGTCGCCGGCCCTCGTCGTGCTTGTGCTGGCGAGCCTCCGCGCTGGGCGCACTCTCGTTCCGCTCTCGACCCGCTGGACCGAGGCGGCCGTCGCCGGCGCCCTCGCCCGCCTCGGGGTCGAGCGCCTGATCGTCGGGCCAGGCCAGACGGCGCCTTCAGGTCCCGAGGCCGTGCCACTGGCCGAGGAGGTCGGGGAAGGGGAGGCCACCTCGGGGGCGGACTTGGAGTTGGGCCGGCCGTGGACGGTCGTCCACACGTCGGGCTCGACGGGCACGCCGAAGGCGGCGCTCCACACGGTCGGCAACCACGTCTGGAGCGCGCGCGGCGTGAACGAGTGGATGGACCTCCGGGCGGGCGACCGCTGGCTCCTCGACCTGCCGCTCTACCACGTCGGCGGCCTGGGCGTCGTCGTCCGCTGCGCGCTCGCCGGCGCCGCCGTCGCCGTCCCCGAGGCTGGCACGACCACCGCCGAGGCGGTCGCCCGTTTCCGCCCGACCCACGCCTCGCTCGTGGCGACCCAGCTCCGTCGCCTCTTCGACGCCGACGCGGACCTCACGAGCCTCCGCGCCGTCCTCCTCGGGGGCAGCGCGATCCCGTCCGACCTGCTCGACGAGGCGGTCCGCCGCGGCGTGCCCGTCGCCACGTCGTACGGGCTCACCGAGATGACGTCGACCGTCACGGCGGCCCTACCGGGCGCCTCCCGCACGGCCCTCGCCACCTCGGGGGCGGTTCTTCCACACCGCGAGGTGCGGATCACCGAGGCGGGCGAGATCGAGGTCGGCGGGCCAGCCCTCTTTGCCGGCTACGTGGCGCCGGACGGGCTCGACGCACCTGCCGCGTGGTACCCGACGGGCGACCTGGGCCACCTCGACGCCGAGGGTCGCCTGGTGGTCACCGGCCGG
This sequence comes from Bacteroidota bacterium, assembly GCA_038746285.1. Taxonomy (NCBI): domain Bacteria; kingdom Pseudomonadati; phylum Bacteroidota; species Bacteroidota bacterium. Next base: position 328 of record JBCDKT010000096.1, on the reverse strand, counting down.
CGCGACCTGATGTTCGTCTCGGGCGGCGAGAACGTGCAGCCCGAGGCCATCGAGGCGGCGCTGCTCCGCCTCGATGCCGTCGCCGAGGCGGTGGTCGTGCCGGTAGCGGACGCCGAGTTTGGGCACCGGCCTGTCGCGTTCGTGCGGTCCACCTCGGAGGATGCCCTCGACCCCGAGGCGGTGCGTGCGGCGCTCCGCGCGGACCTCCCCGGGTTCATGGTGCCCGTCGCGGTCTACGCGTGGGGCGGGGCGGGAGGGATGAAACCAGACCGCCCGGCGCTGACCTCAGAGGCCGAGCGCCGGGCGGCGAATGGAACGCCTCGGGGAG
>JBCDKT010000095.1 GCA_038746285.1 Bacteroidota bacterium | reverse complement strand
TCGGACGCGATCACGTCGGCCCCGTACTCACGGATGAACGCGCGTCGGTCGGCCTCGCTCAGCTCCGCCAGCCAGGCAGCGGCCTCGTCGTACGGGTCCTCCTCGAACTCCTCGTCGGGCTCGTCGTCGGCCACCAGGTCGGCCGTCGTCTGCCGAGCGGGCGGCGGGACCACGAGCGGATGCGCTACGGTCTGCGCCGTCGCCCCGTTGGGTGTGTCCTCCTCAACCGGCACCTCCTCACGGGCACGCGCCTTGGCCTCGGCCTCCTCGATCGTCAGCACGCCGGAGTTCACCGCGTCGAGCTCGGCCTTCGTCAGCGGCACCGGGCCGGGCGGGCCGTTGCGGTAGAACTGGTCCGGGTCGGGCGCCGGGACGAACCCGATGCACCGGCCGGTCCGGTCAAAGCGGGCGCGCTCGATGACGTCGAGGCCCGCGCACTGGCGGTTCTTCTTGACGGCCTCGGAGAGCGCGGCGGGGGAGACTCCGAGGCGTTCGGCCTCGGTGCGGAGCGAGTGGACGTTCTCCATCGGGGGAGGGGGCTGGTTGGCGTCAGCGCTCCGGCAGCGTCATCCCGAGGAGTTCGAGGTCGGCGCGCAGCTTGGCCCGCCACTCGTCGCGTTCACCGGGCGGCACGTCGGCCGGTGCCCAGTCGGATTGGACGATGGCCGATGCCGCCGCGATGATGCGGCGCGTCGAGGCAGGAGCCAGTGCACGCGGCCCGGCGTGGCGGAGGAGCGCACGGCGGAGCTTCTCAGCGTCGGTCACGCGGTAGCGCGGACGCTTCAGAGTCCCGCCCACCTCGACGCCGATCTCGGCCGGTTTGCGGTCGGCCGCGAAGCGGCGCACGAAGCGGCGCGCGGTCGCGCTCGGGAAAGCGTTGGAGCGAATGAACAGTTCGAGGGTCATGCTATCGGGGGGAGGCGTCCGAGCGAGCGGGAGCCCGACACGGCGTTCGGTTTCGGGGTGTGAGGGCGAGGCCGGACAGACAGCAAGGGCCGGGGCGTCCGGTCTGTTCGTCAGGTGTTCGGCGGGGCCGTTCGGCCTGTTAGGCGCCCTGACAGCGGTGTCAGGGCCGGTGTTCGGTCCCGGTGTTCGGTCCCGGTGTTCGGCTCCGACCTCACTGTCTGTCAGGTGGCTGATGCCCGGCCGCCACCCGTCAGCCGGTTAACAGGCTGTTCGGTTTGAGCCCGCTGTCGGCTACGGCGGCGCCCGCTCGCTGGCCTCGACCACTCGTTCTGGCCCGCCGTAGTACCCCGCGAACCGGCCGCTCTTCGCGTCCGGGGCGTGCCCGGTCAGGCACTCGCCCGTTTCGAGGTCCACCCAGTCGGCCACGTCGTCGTCCCACAGCCACGTCGTCGCCTGGTCCTCGCGGCTGATCGCCACCGTGACCGCGTCGAGCTCGTCCACCTCGTTGACGTCCTTCGCCGTCCGGAACCCGTACGGCTGATACACCCGCTTCGAGCGCATCGCCCGGAACATCACGTCGAGCTGGGGCACGCCGACGTAGCCCTTTCCGCCGCTCTGCGTCTTCGCCGTCAGCTTGGTGAAGTACTTGAACAGCTCCCGGAGGCCCCCACCGTCGACGTCGAGCGGTCGCACGTCCTGCCCTCCCCTCTTCACCTCCCGCCCGGTGTACTTCGGCCCGAAGCGGAGCCAGGCATCGAGCATCGCATCGGCCGCGCGCTCGCCCTCAACGACGACGTGGAAGTGGGGGTGATAGTCCTCCCTCTGGGCGTTGTACGTGCATTCGAGCTTCCGAATCGCCCGGACCGCGTGCCCGTCCCGGCGGAGCTTCCGCACGAGCTGAGAGAACCCCTTGACCATCCCCTCGATGGTCATCCGGAGCTCGTCGCCCGGCGCGTTCTGGACCGTCAGCGTCACGAGCTGGGGATCCGTCCACCCGCTCACCTCGGGTTCGTAGGCGTTGATCGCCTTGCCCATCCGGATCCGGTTGCAGATCAGGCACCACCGGTGCCCGCAGTACCGCGACGTCAGGACGCCCCCCTCCTGCTCGATCTTCTCGCCGCAGTAGATCGAGCTCCGGTACGACTTGACGAGCTCGCCCTCCGGCTTCCCCTCGTGCCAGCGCGCGTACTCCGCCAGCGCCGTGGCCACGGGGATCGACAGGTAGCGCGACCGCGCCCGCTTCGCCAGCTTCGGCTTGGTCTCCGCCCTGTGTCGGTCAGAGGGCCGATTGACCAGTTGTTCTAGCGTATCAAGAGTGCCCGACGATCGGAGGCTCGCCTCCTGTGCCGTGGCGGGCCTCGTGGTGCGCCCCGTGCCCCGCCAGGCGTCCACGAACGGGAAGTCGCAGGGGACGGCGTCAGAGCGCCCGTAGCGGACCGCTGGCGGCGTCTGAGCGCGCGCAGCGAGCACGTCTGCTGTGAACCCCGGTCCCGCTCCCAGGACGCCCGGTGAGGCGTGCGCCTCTCCGGTCGCCTGGGGCGAAGGTCGGGGCGCTGGCGGCGCGGCAAGGGCCACTCCGGCTGGCGCCGTCGCTCCGTGCTCGCCATGCTCCGGCCGTCCGGCCGTGCGCGTGGCTCCGCGCGGCCCCTGCCTCGCTCCCCCACCGCAGCAATCGCATTCGGCGGAAGCTCCACCGATGCGTGAAGCCAACGTCATGCCGACGTGCCCCCCTTGCGCCCGAACGGTCTGTTCAGCGAGCTTTGGCACCGCCGACGGCCTCCGGTCGTTGATCTGATTGGTATTCTGCAAGGGATATCGAGAGCGCCCGTTCCTCGGAGCCTGCAAGCATGAGGGGACGGGCGCTCGTGCGTTCAGTCAGTAGGCGGGGACGTGCCGGGGGGCAGCTCGTCTTTGTCCAGGAAGTAGGTGAGGCCGAGAAGCCCGCCCGCCAGCGCGGCGAGCGCCATCTCTTTCCAGATGCGCTTCCGAGCCTGCTCCTGCTCCCATCGCTCGACGCTCAACCGAACCTTGTGCAGGTGGACCTGCTGCAGCTCGGTCGGCGTTCGGTGCCCGTTCTCCCAGAACGACACCAGGGTCGATCCCACACGGAGCAAGCGGCCGAATGCCGATTGATCCATGTCAGTCCGCTGGCGGAGGTCTCTGATCTCGTCCGGGGTCATGCCACAATAGTAACTCAGGTGAAGACGGCCGGGGAGGGCGCCTAGACATTTTGTTTGCGCTGGGCGACGTCGTACCCTCCCGATCTCTCAAATCGTTACCGCTCTCGTTGCGTGAACCGCCCGACCGGCGGACCTCGTAGCGTGAGATTGGAAGCCCTGACATGGGGCGGACCCTCCGGTGTGCCGTGAGGCCCTGGGCGTTTGGTAACGAACGTGAGAGGGGTCCGCCCCGCCTCCACACTCTCAAATCGTTCCATGTCTCACCATCCGAACGCGCCGTGGGGCGCGCTCCCTCCCGGCGCACTGGCGGAAGCCGTCGCCGTGCTCTCGACCGCCCTCTCTGCCGCGATCGCTGACGCCCGCCGCGTCCGCTCGCACCTCCGGAATGTCCACGTCGAGCCCGTACACCGCGTCGAGTCCGCCGACGTCGAGGTCACTGCGATCGTCGTCAGGTTGGAGCGGGCCTCGGCCGAGCTCGCCACGGTCCCCGGCGTCTGGGCCCTGATCCACGGGGAGGACGCCCCGCCGCCGCCGAAGCCCCGGACCGACTTCGCGGAGTTTGGGCGGTCGCTCCCGTCGGTCCTCGACATTGACGCCGCCGACCGCGCCCGCCAGCGCGCCGAGGCCGCGGGCGTCGAGACCAATCGGTACCGGGTCCCCCCTCCCCCACCGTCCGCGCCGGACCGTTCGCACCTGGGGGCCGACCTCCCGGTCGACGTCGGGACGGACCGATGATCGGCCACGACCGGAGCGAGCGCGACGCGCAACTCGAAGAGATTGACCGGCGGTTCCCGCTGAGCCCCCACCGCCACGCGCTCCGAGCGGCCGTCTACTGGCACCGGGGCGACCTCGACGGGGTGGCCCGCGAGCTGAGGCGCCAGCTCGACCAGGCCGTCGAGCTCCACCGGCTCCCGACGGGCGAGACCGATCGGCTCACGATGCCGGCCTCCTGCCAGCTCGTGCGCTCGGCCCACCGCCAGGCCGGGGCGCTCAACTGACGCCGGCGGCGGCCGTGCGCGCGGGCGGGCGCCTTACGCGCTCGCGCCCGTGCGCGGCCGGCATCGATGCTACCGCTTCGCCAGCGCGACGACGACCAGGAGCCCGCCGACCAACAGGTACTCGAACGGGATCACATCGGTGAGGTCGGGGATGCCGGAGCCGCCGGAGCTATCGGCCGCGCCCCAATCGTCGCACGAGACGACCTCCGCGAACGGGTCCCGGTCGGGGAGCGCCCCGGCGCGTTCGAGACGGGCGAACGCGGCGGCCCGTGTCTTCGGCCCGACCCGCCCATCGACGTAGACGTCGAGGGCTCGCTGAGCCGACCGCGTGACGGTGTCCGTCTCGTCGTCGAACAGCCCGTCGATCTCCCGAGGCCGCATTGAGCCGACGACGGGGGAGAGTGCCCAGAGCCAGCGTTGCCAGAGCTCCACGGCCGGGCCGCACTGCCCCCGCCGCAGCTCGACGGTGGGGAGGTAGAGGTTGACGTTGCCGGAGGAGCCGGACGATCCGGAGGAGCCGGGCTCGGGGAAGTCCTTCCCCTTCCCGTCTCTCTTCCCCCCCGGCTTCTTGGTGTCGCCAGCGAGGAGCGGGACGCCGGAGGGAGCTCCCCGGCGGCGGTCGATGATGCGGACGGCCATCGGTCTACGCGGCCTCCGCCAGCTCGTCGGCTTCTTCGTCGGAATCGACGTCTCCCTCGGCAGAGCCCTTGACTTCGACAGTTTCAGAGTAGGCCGGGGTCGCTTCGTCGTCGTCTCCGCCAACGAGGCCGAGGGTGACAACTCCAATCACGCCCTCAGCGAAGGCACCAAAAGCGCTCGTGAGGATCCCCGGCGCCGAGTCCACGGTGTCGATCGCGGCCGCGACTACCTCGCCCGCGCCGTCCACGGCATCGGCTACCGCGTCGACGGCGCGTTCGGTGATGGACTCGCCGTTCTTGTAGACGCTCTCCCCGTCGATCTGGACCTCGCTGATCGGCTCCAGGCCCTCCGACTCCAACACGTCGTTGGCGATCTCGTAGGCGCGCTCCGTGATGCGGGCCTCGACCTTCGGCCCCAGGATTTCCGCCAGCGCGTCGGGGTCCATCGCTTCGAGCGCCGCACGGACACGTTCGGCCGCGGCCTCGGGCGTCTCCTCCGGCACCGTGGCCACGGGAGTCGAGCCGAGCATCGACGGCGACCGCTCGGACGCGATCACGTCGGCCCCGTACTCACGGATGAACGCGCGTCGGTCGGCCTCGCTCAGCTCCGCCAGCCAGGCAGCGGCCTCGTCGTACGGGTCCTCCTCGAACTCCTCGTCGGGCTCGTCGTCGGCCACCAGGTCG
>JBCDKT010000094.1 GCA_038746285.1 Bacteroidota bacterium | reverse complement strand
CGGCCCGAACGGCGCCGGCAAGACGACTACCATCAACCTGTTCCTCGGCTTCCTCGTGCCCGACGCCGGGGCCGCGCTGGTGGACGGGCTCGACGTGCAAGCCGAGCCGCTGGAGACGAAGCACCGGCTGGCGTACCTGCCGGAGCAGGTGGCGCTCTACCCGTCGCTCTCGGGCATCGAGAACCTGCGGTACTTCGCCGCGCTGGCCGGGCACGACCTCTCCGACGCCGACCTCGCAGGCTTCCTGGACCAGGCGGGCCTGCAGCGCGAGGCGCACAGCCGCCGCGCCGGGACCTACTCCAAGGGCATGCGCCAGAAGGTGGGCATCGCCCTCGCGCTCGCGAAGGGCGCCAAGGCGCTCCTGCTGGATGAGCCCACGAGTGGCCTGGACCCGTCGGCCTCGGCCGAGTTCTCGGGCCTCGTGCGCCAGCTGGCGAACAGCGGCGCCGCCGTGCTCATGGCGACGCACGACCTCTTCCGCGTCAAGGACACCGCCACGCGGGTCGGCGTGCTCGTGGCCGGCCAGCTCCGCGAGGAGGTCTCTCACGAGGCCCTGCCGACGACCGACCTGGAAGCGCTCTACCTCGGCCACGTCCACGGGGCGAAGGCCCCTGTTTCTGCTTGATCCATCCCCCCAACACCACCGCACCATGCGTTCTCTTCTCCTTGCGGCTCTCCTGGTGGCCGCTCCCGCCCTCGCCCAGACGGGCGTCATCGAAGGCACGGTCCGCGACGCCGGCGGTGCGCCTCTGCCGGGCGCGACCGTTCAACTCGACGACCCCCCGCTCGGGACCACCACCGACCGAGACGGTCAGTACCAGATCGACGAGGTCCCCGTTGGCAACGTCGTGCTCATCGTCCGGTTCGTCGGGTTCGTGCCTGTCGAGCAGGTGGTGAGCGTCCAGGCCGGCCAGGCCACCACCGTGGATGTCACGCTGTCGGACGCGGCCCTCGGGCTCAACCAGGTCGTCGTCACCGCCAGCCGGACGGCCGAGCGGGCCGTGAGCGCGCCAGCGGCCATCAGCGTCCGCCCCGCCACGGTCATCGCCGAGCGCGGCGCGGTCACGGCCGCCAACGCGCTCCGCGGCGTCACGGGCGTCTACGTGCAGGAGTACACCGAAGGCGCCTTCCCGATCGTCCGCATGCGGGGGGCCGGTGACGCCGGGATTCTCCAAAACACGGATGTCCTCATCCTCATCGACGGGATCCCGCAGGTCAACGTCAACGGGCAGAGCTACTACGAGCAGGTCCCGCTCGAAGGCGTCGAGCGGATCGAGGTCGTCCGCGGCCCCACGTCGGCGCTCTACGGCCGCAATGGGATCGGCGGCGCGGTCAACGTCATCACGCGAGAGGCGCCCTCCACGTTCAGCGCCTCGGCAGATCTCTCCGGCGGTTCGTTCGCGACGGGCCGCACGCGCCTCACGGCTGGAGGTCCCCTGGCGGGTCAGGCCGTCCGCGCCTTTGGCGCCTTCACGGCCGAGACGTCCAGCGGCTGGCGCGACGGCGGTGACCGCCTGCTCATCGACGGGTTCGGCCGCCTCGACGCCGACCTCGGCGACCGCGCCGGCCTCACGGTGACGGCCCAGACGGTCCGGCTCGACCAGGGCTCGGTCTCCGTCCTGCCCATCGACGGCTCCGGCGAGCTGTTCTCTGAGATCGAGCGGACGGCCAACCTCGCCCTCCCCGATACCGAGGGCGAGAACCGGGCGACCTAGGCCGGCGCCCGCCTCACGGTCGAGGCCACGCCGACGCTCACGCTGAACACCCTCGCCTACGGCCGCATCACCGACCGCCGCCTCAACGACGACGCCACGTTCCTGGATGAGGTCGACCGCGAGGCGGGTGTCGCCGTCCGGTTCCCGTTCCAGCCCGAGCTTCGGGAGCAGGTCCTCGGCATCGAGCCGCGCCTGATCTGGTCCCCGCTCGGCGCGGACGGAGCGGTGTCGGTCACGGTCGGTGGTCTCCTCGAAGACAACCGCGGTGAGGCCGACTCCTACTCGGTCACGACCGACGGGAGCGGCGGCTTCGGCTCGCTCCCGATCAACTTCCGCACGGGCGAGCAGACGCTGACCGGGCTCACGGAGACGCAGACCCGAGACGGCGAGTTCGGCTCGACCACTCTGGCCGGGTATGCCCAGGTCATCGCCCGCCCGGCCCCGCGCCTCACGGCTACCGGTGCCCTCCGCTACGACCGGACGACCCGGTCCATCGAGGACCCCTTGCGCACCCGGACGGAGGTCGAAGGCACCTTCGACCGCCTGAGCCCTCAGCTGGGTCTGAGCTACGGGTTCACCGATGCCGTCTACGCCTTCGCCAACTATGGCGAGGGATTCAACCCGCCATGGGGCATCGCCTTCTCGTTCGAGCGTGAGGGCGCGGATGAGCTGGAGCCCGAGGTCGCCCGCAGCGGCGAGGTCGGGGTCAAGGTGCAGGCGCCCGGCGGCCGGTTCTTCGTCCAGGCCTCGGCCTACCGCATGGCCCGGCGAGACCTGGTCCAAAGCGTTCGCGGCGAGGACGGCGTGACCCGCCAGGTCAACGCGGGCGCGCTCGACGTGACGGGTGCCGAGGTCGAGGTCGAGGCGTCGCTCGCCGCGCTCCTTCCCGGCCTACGCGTCCGCGGCAGCTACGCCTTCACCGATACCGAGTGGCAGGAGTTCGTGGTGCGCGGGACGGACTTCGCCGGGACCTCTGTCGTCGGGACGCCCGAGCACCTCGCGTCCGTCGGGGCCACCTGGCGCCGCCCGACCGCCGCGGCTGGCGTCACGGTCGATTACGTGGGGAGCTGGGCCATCGACCGCGCCAATACGGTCGAGACGGACCCGTACGCCGTCGTCAGCCTCTTCGCCGAGACTGCGATCCCGGGTGTTCCTGAGCTTCGTCTCCGGGGCTAGGTCTTCAACGCGCTCAACGCCGAGTACCTGGAGCGGACGGAGTTCGACTTCGGAGGCAACGCGATTGCCGCCTCGCCCGGGCGTCCTGCCTGGGGTCTCGTCGGCCTGACGTACCAGTTCGGTGCGGGCTCGCTCCGGCGCTAGCACTCGGTCCGGTCGCCTGCTCTGGGCCTCGCGCGCCAGCGGGCGACCGGCGTGCCCTGACAACCCATGGCCCTCCTGACCCTCGACGACGTCACCAAACGCTACGGCACGACGACTGCCGTGGCGGGCCTGTCGCTCCAGTTGGCGGCGGGTGAGGTCCTGTGCCTCCTGGGCCCCAACGGCGCCGGCAAGACGACGACGCTGAAGATGGTCCTGGGCCTCGAAGCCCCGAGCGAGGGCGCGGTCCATGTCGCCGGGCTCGACGTCGCCCGCGACGCGAAAGCGGCCCGCCGGCGGATGGCCTACATCCCGGAGCGGGTCGCGCTGCACGAGGCGTTCTCCGGGCGCGAGAACCTTCGATACTTCGCGTCCCTCGTCGGGGGTGCGGATCTCTCGTCCGCTCACCTGGAGGGCTGCCTGCGCCGCGTCGGCCTGCAAGAGGAGGCCTGGGACCGACGGCTGAATGGGTACTCCAAGGGGATGCGCCAGAAGGTCGGCGTCGCCATCGCGCTCGCCAAGGGCGCCGACCTCCTCGTCCTCGACGAGCCGACGTCCGGCCTCGACCCGAAGTCGGCCGTCGATTTCGCCCGTCTGATCCAAGACGTCGCGGCCGAGGGCGCAGGTGTCATCATGGCGACCCACGACCTGTTCCGTGCCAAGGACATGGGGACGCGGATCGTGATCCTCAAGGACGGGCGGTCGGTCCGCACCCTCGACCCGGCAGAGAGCTCGTACACGGATGTCGAGGACGCCTACCTCGGCGTGTTCGAGACGGCATCATGAGCGGCGTCTGGACCGTATTCCGCCACGAGTGGGCGAGCTTCGCCCGCAGCGGGTCACTCATGCTGATGGTGCTGATCGCGGGCGTCGTCGGCGTCGGTGCGGCCGTCGTCGAGCATCGGGCTTGGCAGGCGGAGCAAGCCGAGCGCGCTGATCTCCAGGCGCAGGAGGTCGAGCAGTGGCTCGCGCTCGGCAGCACCCACATCCACAAGGCCGCGCACCGGGGCTACTTCATCGTCCGCGACCTCCCGGCAGGCGTGATCCTGGACCGCGGCGTCTGGGACTCCGGCGGCTCGTCGGTGTGGCTCGAAGCCCACCGCCGCAACGCGCCCCAACTCCGTGCCGTCGACGCCGCGGCCGTGGTCGCTCGCGGCGCCCCGCGAGGCGTCGGCCCGGTGCTCCTCTGGCTCGTCCCCCTGCTGCTCGCGGTTCTCCTGCACGGCATCGTCGCAGGCGAGCGAGAGAGCGGATCTCTCGCCTTCGCCGTCAGCTCCGGTGCGTCGCCCGGCGCCATCGTGGTCGGCAAGACGCTCGCGGCGATCCTGCTGGCGTGGGCGGCCGTGGCCCTGCCGGTAGCCGTCGGCGCAGGGCTCGCCGTGGGCGGCGGACTGTCGCCCGCTGGCGCGGCCACCTGGGGGGGCAGCCTGCTAGCGGCGCTGGGCATCGTCGCGGCGCTCGTCGTCGTGGTGTCCTCGCTCGCGAAGCGCCCCCTCGGTGCGCTCGTCGCGCTGCTGCTGATCTGGTTCACGATGGCGGTCCTGTGGCCGCGCCTCGCACCCGGCCTCGTCGAGCAGGCTGCGCCGATCCCGTCGTCGCAGACCGTGCGGAGCGAGGCGGAGGTCGCCGCCGAGGGGCTCGTGACCGACTCGACGCGAGAGGCCGTCCGCACCCGGCTCGTGGCATCGGGCGTGTCCGACCCGAACCCGTCGGGGGTCTCCGCGATGGCCGCCGAGATCGACGCCGCCGAGGCCTTCGGGCGGATCTTCGCGCCGCTGGAGGCGGGCATGGCGCGACAGGCCGACCTCCTCGACATCGCCAGCTGGGCCTCGCCGCTCGCCGCTGCCGACCGCACCGCCGACGCGGCTGTCGGCCTCGGCGACCGCGACCAGTTTGCCTTCGAGGCCCGCGCCGAAGCGATGCGAATCGGGACGCAGATGGCACTCAACGAAGGCTGGGCGCGCATCGAAGCAGGCGACCGGGGAAATGCTGGCCTCTGGCGCAGCGTCGTGGACGCCGCAGAGACTACGCCCGCGCCCGGCCCCGCTGGCGGATACGCGCACTGGGGGCTCGTCCTGTGGACAGTGCTCGCCACTGGCGGTCTTCTCTGGGCAAGCCGCACTGTGCGCACATCGACATGACCGACACGCGCTCCCATCCCATGCGAGACCATCTCTGGCTCGAAGCGGGACTCCTGGTCCGCTCCCGTCTCTTCATGGCGCTGGCGGGCGTGGTGGTAGTTCTGGCGACGCTCGCGGGCGCGCAGGGCGGCCAGCTGGCGAGGGCGCAGGCGGACGCCATCGAGGCGGCCCGTGCGCTGGAGGCCGAGGGCGATGCGAAGGCCCTCGCACGAGCTGAGCAGGTCCGCTCGGGAGAGATTGACCCGCCGTGGTGGGAGAATCCCCTCAACGTGCAGGCGTGGTCCTACGCGCTCGTCCGGCACGTGGCGCTGCCGCCAGCGGCCCT
>JBCDKT010000093.1 GCA_038746285.1 Bacteroidota bacterium | reverse complement strand
CGTCGGTGCCCTCGGCCGGGGGCTGCTCGGCGAAGAACGGGGCGACCGCCTCGTCGGCGGCGATGCGGGTCTCGGTGGCTCGGAGGGCGGGGTCGGCCCAGGCCTGCAGCTCGCCGTCTTCAGCGCGACATCGCTCGGCGTCGAGGCGAGCGGCCAGGTGTCGCTCTTCGGCGACCGGCTCACGCTCGACGCCAACACGACCTATCAGGCCTTCCGAAACACGTCCGACGAGGGCGTCTTCGCACTCTTCGAGGGCGACCGGATTCCGAACCGGCCGTTCTTCTTCGCCAACGCCGCCGCCAGCTACCAGGCGGGTTCGCCGATCCGCCGGGGCGACGCCGTGAGCCTGTTCGCGGGCACGCGCTACGTCCAGTCGTTCTTCCGGACGTGGGAGAGCGTGGGCATCCAGGAGTTCAAGATCGAGGTCCCGACGCAGACCACGGTCAACCTCGGGGCGACCTACGAGTCGGCGACGCAGGGGCTGCGATGGGCGCTCACGGGCGAGGTCCAGAACGTGACCGATGCGACGGTCTTCGACTTCTTCGGCGTGCAGCGTCCCGGACGCGCCGTCTACCTCAAGCTGACCACCCAACTCTAGCGCCTCGCGCAATCGATTCACCAACTCCGACCCACTGCTGGATTCCGTGCACCACCGGGGACCTTGTCCCCTCACCCCTAAACCCATGAACACCCCCCGCTTTATCCCGGTGCGCTCGACGCGTACCAGGCGTCGCCTCGGCGTCCCGACGGCCGTGGCTCTGCTTGCTCTCACGGTCGCCGCGTGCGACTCGGCCGAGGTGGCACCGCCGCCCGTAGCCGAGTTCGAGTCGGCCGTCGTGTTCAACTACCGACTCCAGGACCCCGACGGCTACGTCAACTTCGTCGGCGTCTACGAGGACGTCCCCACCGAACTCGACCTCTCGACGATGATCGAGGCTGGAGGGGACGGCTCGTCGGTGATCTCGCTCGGCGACGAGATCTTCGTCTACGATGGCGTGAGCACGTACACCAAGTTCACGGTCGACCGGACGGACCTCAGCCTCACTGCGGACGACCGCGTGATTGACCTTAGCCGTGCGGGGGTCACCGGCGAGATCGGCAACCCGGTCTTCGTCGGCGACAACGAGGTCTACCTCATCGACTCGGCCAACGGTGTGATCGTCGAGATCGACCCGGAAGCGATGGAGATCGTCGAGACCATCAACTTCCCGCCGACCGTCGCGGAAGGTTGGACTCCCTTTACCGGGAGTGGCGCGAGCTTCTCCACCTTCCATCATTACGTGACGGCAGAGAACCTCGTCATCGCCGTCGTCGCTTCCTTCGACACGGCAGACTGGACGCAGCCGTACGCAACCACCCTGATGGTCTTCGACCCAGCGACCAATCAAGTGACCTTCAATTCGGACGACCGGGTGCCTTCTAGCTACTCGCAGTTGATCGAGATGCCCGATGGCAGCTTCTTCCTCGATCCGTACTGGTCAACGAGCATCGCTGAGACCTACGGGAATCACGATTCGGCTGAGATTCCCTCTGGCAACGTGATGCTTCGCATTCTTCCGGACGGAACGTTCGATCCGAACTTCGAGATCGACCTGGGAGAGACCGCTGGCTTCGATTACGTCCGTGACGTTCCCTTCGTACTCGGCGACGAGGCTGTCGTCAACCACTACCCAGCAGGAACCGCAGCGCCGGACGACTGGATCGGCATTTTTTCGATCCCAACGGTAGCAACGGCCGTGAACCTGCAGACGGGCGCCACGAGACCCTTCACGGCTCTGGATGGATACACCGCTTGGGGGCCACTTGGGAAGGTTGGCAACACGGAGTACTTCTTCGCCTACCCGCCCGATTCGATTACGGATGAAGACAACTTCGAGGTGCTCCGGCAGAACGGCCTGACGAGCTACACGACGGTCATTGAGACGCCCGGTGGCGACGTGCGCTGGCTCGCTCAACTCTGGGGGCCGGAACCGGCAGCGGCGACCGCCACAGTTCAGACGGCAGAGGCTGCTCCTCGCGTCGTCGTCGCGCGCTAACGCACTGTGCTGGGACCGGGTGGCTCTGCCTCCGGGTCCTGGCACGGCGCGCCTCGTCGTATGCGCTTGCCCGACCCCTCAGCTTCACTCCGTGACGGCTCGATGAGCGCTCGGGGGGGCGCTCAGCATCCAGCGGCGCAAGTCGCACAGCGCGTGGTTTTGGGCGTCGTCGGCGGCTATCTCGTGGTCGAGTCTGTCACGACACTCCTCGCGTGGAGTCTTGCTGCGCTCGGCATGGCCCGCGGCGAGGCCGTCGTGCTTGCCATGATGCTCGCCTTCGTGCTCTACCTCATCGTGCTGATTTGGGCCATTGCCGAGCGCCGCCTCTGGCGGCTGTGGCTCGGCCTCGGCGGCGGCGCGTTCGCGGCCATCGGGATTGCTCGTGTCGTCGAAGCTGCGATCCGTACCGGCACCTGAGCCCGGCCCACCGTCCGACTGGTGTCCTCAGACCGATGACTGTAAACCAATGAAGGAGACGTTTCGGCTCTCGATGCTCTGGGCCCACACCTGGGCCGGCCTCGTCCTCGGCAGCGTCCTCTTCGCCGTCTTCTGGATGGGCTCGCTCTCCGTCTTCGACAAGGAGATCGACACCTGGATGATGCCAGCCACCCGCGTCGAAGCCCCCGACGTCCACAGCCTCGATGCCCTCGCCGCGCTCGTCGGCCGCCTCACCCCGGACGCACAGGCTTGGGGCGCCGTCCTCCCTACCAACCGGGCGCCGGTCGTCAACCTCTATGCGATCGGCGCCGAAGGTACGCTCCACCACCACCGGGTCGATCTCATCTCGGGCACAGTCCTCCCAGACCCGGAGACGCTCGCCGGCACGGGCTTCATCTACCCGTTTCACTACTCGCTCCACCTGAACTGGAAGAGCATCGGCGTCTGGATCGTCGGCCTGGCCGCGATGGCGATGCTGCTGCTGCTCGTCTCCGGCGTCGTCATCCACGCGCGGATCTTCAAGGACTTCTTCACGCTGCGGCCCGAGAAGAAGCTGGCCCGGAGCACGCTCGACCTGCACAACTTTTCGGGTGTGCTGGTGCTGCCGTTCCACGTTCTGATCACGCTCTCGGGGCTCGTCGTCTACGCCGACGTCTACTTCGCCGACGCGCCCGGCCTGACCTACCCCGAGGAGGAGACGCCCATCGAGGCGTACTACGAGGCACTTTTCGGCGCCTACACGCGTGAGGCGGTCGGTGAGCCAGGCACGGTCGGGTCGCTCGACGCGATGGCGCGCGCGGCGGAGGGGATGTGGGGCGACGCGCCGGTGGACTACTTCTGGGTCCACCAGGCGAGCGACGCCAGTGCCTACGTCGAGATGCGGCGCGGCTCGGAGAATGAGGTCCGGTTTGGCCGGTCGCGCCTCTTCTTCGACGGGGCGACGGGCGCGGTGCTGCACCGATGGGACCCAGCGCCGGTGGCATCGGCCAACCGATTCCTGGCGGGTTTGCACTACATCCAGTTCGAGCACTGGGCGCTGCGGTGGCTCTACTTCGTGGCGGGTCTGGCCGGATGCGTGCTCATCGGGACCGGCTTCGTCTACTGGTTCGAGAAGCGCCGCGCGAAGCATGCCGAGATGAGCCCGCTCGGCCTGCGGACGGTCGAGGTACTCACCGTCGGGAGCGTGACCGGCATCCTGATCGCGACGGTCGCCTTCTTCGTGGTCAACCGGCTGCTGCCACTCGGGACGGCGTTCGCCGGGCAGGAGCGGGCGGCGCTGGAGGTCTGGGCGTTCTATCTCGTGTGGCTGGCAACCTTCGCGCATGTCGCGCTCCGGCGCTGGCGCGGGGCGTCGATGCGAGCGGTGTGGCGCGAGCAGACGTGGGCGCTCGCCGGGCTGGCCGTCGTTGCGCCTGTGTTGAACGGGGTGACGACGGGGATGCACCCGGTCGGTGCGGCAGCGGAGGGTCAGTGGGCGGTTCTCGGGATGGACGCGCTGCTGCTGGCGACGGCCCTGCTGGCGGTCGTCGTCGCGCGCCGCCTCGGCCGCGTGACGCCAGAGGCCGCGCCCGCCGCACCGAAACGCCCGCCCGCCCAGCCGAAGCCTCGTCCGGCTCCCCGCCCGACCACAGGCCCGTCCACAGCCCCCACACAAGCGCCGTCCGGCGATGGAGCGACCGAGGCGCCCGGCGTGCTCGGCGGCGACGGCGCGACCACCGGAGACGAGACGCCCGCGGTCGCCCCGCCGCCCGTTGCGCAGCCAGACTCCGAAGACCGGACGGAGCCGTGACGCCAGCGGCCCCATCCGCCCTCGTCGCTGGGCTCCTCCTCGCGGCCGCGCTCGGACTGGCGTACGCCGGGTTCGCCCTGCTCGCGCTGAGCCTCGACCGGAACTGGAAGGCCGCCGCCGCGACCGCCAGCGGACTCGCTAGAGGCCCCGCCCTCGCCCCGCCGCCGACGTGGACCGACATGCGCGCCTCGGGCTACCTCCTGCTGGCGCTCGCGTTCATGCCGCTGCTGGCGCGTGATGGTGTCGTCAGCTTTGCCGTCGTCTCGTGGGTGCTGTGGCTCGGCGTGGCGGCGGCGCTCGTGGCGTTCACCTTGACGTGGCGGCCGCACTGGCTCTGGCCTCTGGCGTCGGCGCTCGCCTCCGACCCGGCCGAGGCCCACCCGCCAGCGGGAGACGGAGCGCGCGGAGTCGGCCCGCCGAGCGGTGGGATCCCACGGCGCGTCCCGCCGAAGCGACCGCTTGCCCTCGGCCGGGAGCGCTCGCCCACCCGGGGCGCCGACTGATACGGCGCGCTCCGCCGACCGCTCGCCCGGCTACCCGGCCCGCTGCCTATGTCCCGGCCGTTCCGCTCACGTCGAGCGTAGGCTCAGGCAGAGCCCCCGCCCGCGCTCGCGTCCGACTCAACCGGACAGCGCGCGCCTTCGGCGATACCGCCAGGGCCCGATGAGCGAGCGCGAGCCCACGTCCCGCCTCGTGCTCTCGGCCGAGCAGATGCAGGGCCGTCGGCTCACGTCGGTGCTGCTCGTGGCCGCGCCCGGTGTCGAGGTCAACCCCTACGAGATCCAGCCGGTCTTCAACGGGGTGATTGCCCCTTCGACGTCGATCGCCCTCGCCAACATGGCTTCGGTCGTGACGAGCTACCAGATGCGGCAGGACGGCGGCCCCTCATCGCCCGGCGCGAGGTCGGCGGCGGCAGGCTCACGATCCACGATCCGGACACGCTCGCTTCTCCGGGATGTGTGCTTCCGGCTGGTCCTTTCCGTCTGCTCCCCACTGCAGGCACCTGTCCGTAGGTGCTTACCCCGCCTCAACCACTGTCCGACGTTGGTACCTCCGCCGGGCTACCCACAGGAGCGGCCCGAGCGCCACATACAGCGACCCCGCCAGCGGAGAGAGCCGCACCGGCAGCATGAACCCCACGACGATCACCGTCAGCGCGACCCCGACGTGAACCAGTCCGAGGACGACACGCAGCTCGGTCATCCAGCGCTCGTGCTCACTCAGGTCCAACTCGTCCGCTTTGGCGAGCGCATGGCGGTACAGCAGCGCGAAGAGACCAAACACGGCACCGTACCCGCCGGAGTAGATCAAGCCCAGCCACGGCGCCTGCTCGTAGGTGAGTACGTCCGCGATCGCTGCTCCGCTGAGGCGTCCGAATAGCAAGTCGGCCTGAAAGCCGATCAGGAACCGCAAGGGGTAGACATACAGCAGGATGAGAAACAGCAGCACCCCGTTCAGCACGACTGTGCGCCCGTCCTCCAGCCCGTAGCGACGGAAAAAGAGGTAGTGGGTGTACCACACGAAGAGAAGCAACGCGAAGCACAGTCCGACTGCCACGAAGTCGACCATCACCTCGGCCAGCTCGCCGAACGTCGATGGTGGCGCCGAGCCCGCGACGAGAAACGACACTGCGAAGGCAAACACGATGTCGGAGAGGTTCTCCAAGCGCGAGACGCCCTCGCCGCGCCAGCGGAAGTCATCTTCAGCCTCGCGGCGGCTCGGGCGGGTGACGAGAAGGCGACGGAGCATGCAGCCTCTAGCGCGAAACGCTGGAAGCTAGACCTGGCGCGGAAACTCCCCTCCTGCTGGCGTACCGGGTCGAGCAGAGGACCCCAGACCCGCAGCTCCATTGGCGACTGCTGCCAGCGTCTCACGGAGGCACCTCACAGGCGTTCTAACGGGACGCCTGCGCGCAGCCCCCCCCCGGTTGCCCGTCTCCGGAGTCCATCCTGTCTCCGAGTCCGCCAGCAGGGAAGTGTCTGGCGCAGATGCTGCCTCTTCTGATCCCTGGGCACCCCCGAACAGCAGCCCGCCGGCGTGAACGCGGGAGGTAGGCGCCAAGACCCCCACGACCGGACCGCCCCGGCAGCGCCAGCCGCGACTCATCCAGCGCACACGCGACTCGTCCATCGAACCCAACGCCAGAGCCCGAGGCGCCGTCCCTTGCATCGTCACCCTTCGCGACGATGCGCTCTCTCCTCCTCCTTCTCGTCCCGCTGGCGATCGTGCTCGCCGCACCGGCCCAGGCGCAGACCGTCGTCACCGGCACCATCCTGGACGATGGCGGCGAGCCGCTGCCGTATGCGACCATTCTCGTCGCGGGGACGACCGACGGGACGGCCACCGGAGGCGACGGGCGGTTCTCCTTCACGACCACGGCCGAGGGACGGCGCCAGCTGGTGGCCCGCTACGTCGGCTACGCGCCGGCTACCCGACGCGTCACGCTGGCGGGTGACACCGTCCGTGTGAGCATCCAGCTCCGGGAGTCGCTCCTCAACCTCGACGGTGCCGTCGTGACCGCCGACGCCCTCGCGGGG
>JBCDKT010000092.1 GCA_038746285.1 Bacteroidota bacterium | reverse complement strand
GGTCGCGCACGCACACCGGGTCGTTGACGTTGCCCTGCTCGTCGACGACGAACTGCACGAAGACCGTCCCCTCGATGCCGGCGCGGCGGGCGAGTTCGGGGTACTGGATGCGCGACTGCAAGCCCTCCAGCCCGCCGATCAGCTCCGGTTGCTGCTCGACGATGGGAAAGACGTCGTCGGGCTCGTCCCTGTACTCGTCGTCCATCACGGGTGGCTGCGGCGGTGGGGGGAGGGCAGGCGGATCGGCGTAGATATCCTTCAGGTCGATGTCGAGCGGCAGGTCGTCCACGAGGTCCGCGTCCGGCACCTCGACCGGCGCGGGCGGCTTCGGCGGCGGCGGCGGGTCGGGACGGTGCTCGGTCGCTTCGATCTCGATGGCTGGAACGAACTCGTCCTCGGCGACGACCGTCGCCACGTCCTCGCCGAAGCGCAGCGGGACGGAAAAGGCGGTCACGCCGAGGGCGAGGGCGAGCAGCAGGCTGACCTGGAGCAGGAGCGGGTAGCGGCGGCGAAACGCGGTGCGTTCGGACATCGAGGCGCGGAGTTGGTGAGCAGGTTTCGACTGTCCAGACACCGACGTGCCGGAATCGTTGCTCATCCGAGTGCTGCGTGGCCCCGCGCCTGGACCCAGACCATCCCCCCGAACCCGGCCAGCAGACCGGCCACGTCGGCCACCACGTCGAACACGTCAGGGCTGCGGCCGAGGAACGGCACGAGGCCCTGGTAGACCTCGGTGCCGGCGCTGAACGCGATGCCCGCCGCCAGCACCCAGCCCGTGTGGTGCGGCCACGTCCACAGCCACAGCAGCACTCCGATAAAGAACATCCCGAAGTGCCCCACCTTGTCGAAGCTGAGTATCTCAGCGTCGGGCAGGCTCGGGCCAGGGACAGAGCAGAGGGCGAGGATCACGAGCGCCCAGCCAACCGAAAGGACTTTCAAGACAGAGGACGGTGGGGCGGTGGACAGAGGACGGTGAGACGGTGGGCCGCGAAGCTAACCAGACCGTCGCGCTCTGCGCCAAGCCTGTAGGGGCGTAGCGGCGCTACGCCCTGGGTGGGCGTCGGCACTCCGCCGTCGTACGTCACCCGGCAAACAGGTGCGGCAACTCGGCCAGCAGGTCGGTGGCGAGGAGCGTGTTGGAGCGCCGGGTGGCAGTGTAGCGCTCGGCGGCTCGACCGCCGAGGTGGAGCGCGCAGACGGCCGCCTCGGCCGGGTCGAGGCCCTGGGCGAGCAGGCCCGCGGTCATCCCAGCGAGCACGTCGCCCGTCCCTGCCGTGGCGAGCGCCGGACCGCCTGCGCCTGCCACGAACGTTGGCCCCCCCGGCGTCCCGACGACGCTCGGCAAGCCCTTGACGACGAGCACGGCCTGCCACCGCTCGGCCCAGTCGGCGGCGAGCGCGATCCGGTCCGTTGTGTCGAGGTCGTCAGTCCCGACGAGCCGCTGGAGCTCGCCTGTGTGCGGCGTCAGCACCGGCGGCAGGGCGAGGCCGGTGAGCAGGTCGGTGTGGCCCGCGAGTGCGTTCAGGCCGTCGGCGTCGATGACGGCAGGGCACCGGAGGCACGGCAGGAGGTCGCGGACGAGCTGCTGCGTCGCCGGGTGGGTGCCCAGCCCGCAGCCGATCAGCACCGTGTCGGCTCGCTCGGCCTGCTGCACGAGTGCGTCGAGGGCCTCGGGAGCGAGCGCGCCGGTATCGGTCTCGGGGAGGCCGACGGTCATCACTTCGGTCAGGTGCGCGCTCAGGAGCGGGCGAGCGCTCGCCGCCGTGCAGCAGACCGCCGCGCCAGCCCCCACGCGGGCTGCCGCGTGCGAGGCCATGACGGCGGCCCCGGGAAACGCCCGCGACCCGGCCACGACGAGCACGCGCCCGGCGGTGTACTTGTGCGCGTCGGGTGCGCGCTCGGGCAGCAGCGCCCGCACCGCACGGTCGGTGGTGCGGCGCGCACTGCCGGGCATCGCGAGCGCGTGCCGCATCAGATGCGGCGGAATGCCGATGTCCACCACCTCGACCCGGCCCGCGTGCGCCGGCCCGTCGTTGAACAGCAGGCCAGCCTTGGGCGCCGCCATCGTCACCGTCAGGTCAGCGCGGATGGTGCCGCCCTGCGCGACGCCCGTATCGCTGTCCAGCCCGGTCGGCACGTCGAGCGCGACGATGGGTGCCTCGTGCGCGTTCGCCCACCGAGCCAGCGCGTCGACCGGGGGCCGGAGCAGCCCCGTCACCCCGATGCCCAGGAGCGCGTCGACGACCAAGTCGGGCGGAGGCGAGACCGTGAGGTAGTCGGTATGCTCGAAGGCATCGAGCGCGAGGTGGTCGCTGTGCTCGGCGAGCGTGCGGAAGAGCGCGAGGTTGCGCGCCGTGTCTTCCGTCGCATTGTCCTTGGTCGCCGTCGTCACCACGCGGACGTGCGCGCCGCGCGCGGCGAGCACGCGGGCTACGACGAAACCGTCGCCGCCGTTGTTGCCTTTGCCTGCGAGGACGAGCACGCGCCGCCCGGCCATCGCCCCGAAAGCGGCCTCGATGCGGTCCACCGCGCCGCGCCCGGCGGTCTCCATCAGCGCAAAGCCCGGTATGCCGAACGCCTCCATCGTCTGGCGGTCGGCCGCGCGCATCGCCTCGGTGGAGAGGACGGGCTCGAAGAGGTCGAGGTGGGCTGGCATGGCGCAGCAGGCTATTCAAGCGTGAGCGTATCGACGACCGTGTCCCACCGGGGGCGCACGCGCTGCGGGATGGGGATGAGGCGGAGGGGCTCGGGTGGGGCGTAGGGTGCGAGCCGCCCGCCATCCCACCGTCCGTTCCCGTTGCGGTCTGCGAACACGCGGAGCTGCACCTCGCCCTCGGGCAAGCCGTTCAGCAGAAACGTACCCGCCTGGTCGGCCTCCGCCGTGTACCGTGCAGCCCCGCTAAACGCTTCCACGATAATCGGTCTCTCGCCGGACACGACGACCCCTGACAGTTCGCCGCGCTCGTCATCGGGGAGTGGGACGAAGGTGCGGACGTAGGCCGAGTCGGGCTGCGGAACGGTGACGCGGAACGGCTGGTCGGTGTCGGCCCCGATCCGGTAGCGCAGGCCGTCGCGGGTGGCGAGCGCAAAGGGCACGGCAGCGCCGAGCGTGTCGGCGACGGAGACGCGGCGCAGCGTGGCCGAGTCGGGCGGAGCGTTAAAGCGGACGGCGACCGTGTCGAGCGCGCCGAGCGCCTGCCCTGAGCCTGCCAAAGGGTCGGCGTCGGGGAGAAAGCCGAGAAAGCGGGTCTGGAGTGTGTCCGGCTCCAGGCTCGGCGTGAAAGTGAGCGCCTCGGCCGTGGCCGCGTTGCCCGACGAGTCGGCGACAGCGCTGGGACGCGCGAGGCTGATCCGGTGACCCGTGGCGGCGAGCGGCCCGGTCAGGAGCACGAGTTGCTGCGGGTCATCGTCGGCGTAGACGCTCTGCACGGCGGCCGGGCGGCCGCTGGTCGTGTCGGCGAGAGACCACGCCGCCGGGTCGCGGTCGCGCAGCACGACCGACTCGTCGAACCGGACGGCGAAGCGGCGGTTGCTCCGGGTGCGGACGCGGAGCGGGGCGGGCGGGATCGTGTCGAGGCGCGTGCGGAAGAGGCGGAGTTCGGCCGCGAGGCTGTCGGCCGACACCATCGTGACGGGCTTGTACGGGACGGCGAAATCCTCGCCCGCGTCGGCCCGGCGGTTCCGGCCCGCGTCGGCCACGGCGACGACGAAGAACGGCGCGTCGCGCAGGTAGCCCAGCGTGAACTGTCCACCCTCATCGGTCTGCGTCCGGTAGTCCGGGGCGGCCTGGCGCGGGTCGGGGAGCGAGTCCGGCACGGCCAGCGAGTCGGCGAGCGCGTAGGCAAAGACGTCGACCCCCGCGACCGCCGTCCCGAGTCGGGGATCGAGCACGCGCCCGGTGATCTCGCCCCGGTCCAGCTCCGGGCCCGTGGCGAAGGCGAGCGTGATGGGCTGGGCGAGCGCGACGTTGCGGAGGTCGCGCAGGTTTGTGTCGAGCGTCACCACGTACGTCGTGTTCGCCCGGAGCGAGTCCGGGAAGCGCACCTCCACCCGGCGCCCGCGCACGATGATCTCCGGCGCGGTCTCCCACTCCGGCACGATCCCGAACGCGCGCACGACCGAGCCCTCGTCGACGGCCTCGGAGAACGTCAGCGTCAGGCGGTCGGCGCGGACGTTGACGGTGTCGGCCACGGGGTCGCTCGCTTCGAGACGGGGCGGCGTCCGGTCCGGCGTTCCGCCGCGCGGCGCGATCGGTGTGGCGCAGGCGGTGAGGAAGAGCGGAAGAGCGGGGGAGAGGAAGAGCAGAAGTAGAGTGAAGCAGACAGGAACGTCCAAGCCGTCTCGGCCCCTGCGCTCCGCTTCGGCCCCGTAGGGGCGAGGCATGCCTCGCCCTGGTCGCTCCCACCTCGCCTCGCGAGCGCTTGCAGGGACGAGGCGGGCCTCGCCCTGTCGGGGCTTAGCAGTCTGCGTGCGCTGGGCGGAGGTCCACATGCCGGGGGTTACAACAGAGAAGCCGCACCGGTTGCATCGGTGCGGCTTCGGGGAAGAGCAGATGAGGGAGGGCAGGCACCCTCACGCATCGCGGGTCACGCGTCACGCATAAATGCCGCGCAGCTTGAGCGCACCGGCTACCTTCTCGATAGCGATGATGTAGGCGGCGATGCGCAGCGGGGTGTCGTGCTTCTCGCCCGCGTCGTAGACCTTGTCGAAGCCTTCGCGCATCATCCGGTCCAGCCGGCGGTTGACGCGCTCCATGCTCCAGAAGTAGCCGTGCCGGTTCTGGACCCACTCGAAGTACGAGACCGAGACGCCGCCCGCGTTGGCCAGGATGTCCGGGATCACGAGTACGTCGTGCTCCTTGAGGATTTTGTCGGCCTCGGTCGTGGTCGGGCCGTTGGCTCCTTCGGCGATGATGCGGGCCTTGATGTTGGCCGCGTTGTGCTCAGTGATCTGGTTCTCCTTCGCGCACGGCGCGAGGACGTCCACGTCGAGTTCGAGCAGGTCCTCGTTCGAGATCTCCTCGGCCCCGTCGAAGCCGGCGAGGGAGCGGCCGTGCTCGGCGGCGTAGGCCATCGCGGCTTGGAGGTCGATGCCGCTCGCGTTGTAGTAGCCGCCGGAGACGTCCGAGACGGCGACGATCGTGCAGCCCTGCTCGCGGAGGAGTTGCGCGGCGATCGAGCCGACGTTGCCGAAGCCCTGCACGGCGACGGTGCTCTCGGCCGGGCGCATTCCGAGGCGCTCCATCGCAGCAAGCGTCGTCGTCATCACGCCCCGGCCGGTGGCTTCCTTGCGCCCGAGCGAGCCGCCGAGCGCCAGCGGCTTGCCGGTCACGACGGCCGTCTCGGTGCGGCGGACGTGCATCGAGTAGGTGTCGAGCAGCCACGCCATGATCTGCTCGTTGGTGTTCATGTCCGGAGCCGGGATGTCCTTGTCCGGGCCGAAGACGTCCATCAGGTTCGCCGTGTAGCGCCGCGTGAGGCGCTCGAGTTCGCCCGGGCTCATCTCGGCCGGGTTGCAGCGGATGCCGCCCTTCGCCCCGCCGAACGGGACGCCGACGACGGCGCACTTCCACGTCATCCACGCCGCGAGCGCCTTGACCTCGTCCAGGTTCACGTCGGGCGCGAAGCGGACGCCGCCCTTCGAGGGCCCGAGGACCTCGTTGTGGATCACCCGGTAGCCCTCGAACACCTGGAGGCTGCCGTCGTCCATCGCCACCGGCACGCTCGTGATGTGGACGCGGGCGGGACGGGACAAGTAGGTGAAGACGCCTGCGTCGAGCTCGATGATCTCGGCGGCCTCGGCGAAGCGCTCCATCATCTCCTGGAAGGGGTTGTCCGAGTGGTCGAGCGGGGCAGGCTCCTGGTACACCGCCCGGCGGTATACGTCGCGTTGGAAAGGCATGGGGGACTTGATCGAAAGTTGGGCCGTGAACGTGCCGTTGCCGTGTCTGCCGTTGCCGTTTATTCCGTCGGAGTGCATGAGGAGGTCGGAAGCGGCAGGCCGAAAGATAGCTCGGGCACTGCCGGTGGGAGGAACGTGAGCGTGAAGCGATGCGGAATCTTCGGAAGCGCTTCCAGTGGTCATGCGTCAGACCGCCGGCCGAGCGCTCAGAGGATGCGACACCCAGGCGAGGCGGGGTCTCAGAATGAACCGTAAACGCCGGGTAAAACAGGTCAATTTGGAACGGATCGGCCGGACCCGGAGTGTGGCACAAGAGGAATACCGCCGTCAACAGAAACCATGCCCGACCCCACGGCCCCGTGTCCACTCCCTCGCGTCGTCATCTGAAAGACCTCGCCTCGCTCCGCCGCCGCCGGCACCGCGACCGGCTCGGGTGGCACCTCGTCGAGGGGGTGCGCTCGGTCGAGGCAGCCGCCGAGGCGGGCGCTCCGCTCGTCGAGCTCCTGGTGACGGACGAGGCCCGCACTGATCCGCGCACGGTCGCCCTGGCCGAGCGGGCCGGCGTGCCCGTCCACACGCTCCCGGTGCGCGACCTCGACCGGCTGGCCGACACGAGCACGACGCAGGGCGTTGTCGCGGTCGCTCGCATCGAGCGCGCGGCGCTGCCGGCGCGCGGAGCCGTCGTCGCGCTCGACGGCGTGCAGGACCCCGGCAACGTCGGGGCGATCCTGCGCACGGCCGCGTGGTTCGGGGCCGACGCCGTCCTCGCCGGTCCGGGCACCGCCGACCCGTTCGGTCCCAAAGCGGTCCGCTCGTCGATGGGCGGCCTGTGGGACCTCGCCGTGGTGTCCACCGACGATCTCGCGGCCGACCTCGCCCGCTTGAAGGAGTCAGGCCTGCGGCTTGCCGGGGCCGACCTCGCGGGCGCGCCGGCGCGCGGCTGGTCGCCGCCGCGCGAGTCCGTGCTCGTGCTCGGCAGCGAGGCGCACGGGCTGTCCGAGGACGTGCGAGCGCTCCTCGACACGAAGGTGCGCATCGGCGGACGGCAGGGCGCGGGGCCGCGCGGTACCGAGTCGCTCAACGTCGCTGTCGCCGCTGGCGTGCTCCTGCACCGGTGGCTGGGGGGGTAGGAGTGGAAGAGCGAAGGATCGGAAGAGCGGAAGAGTTCAGGATGCACCGCCGAGTCAATCCTCCCCGCTTCCGCTCGTCCCCGCTTCCGCTCGTCCCCGCTTCCGCTCGTCCCCGCTTCCGCTCGTCCCCGCTTCCGCTCGTCCCCGCTTCCGCTCGTCCCCGCTTCCGCTCGTCCCCGCTTCCGCTCGTCCC
>JBCDKT010000091.1 GCA_038746285.1 Bacteroidota bacterium | reverse complement strand
GAAAACAGCCCCGATGATCGTCACGATGCCGCCCCAGAGCAGATTCCAACCGTGCTGGTTGAGCACAGCGCCGACGGCGTCGGGGTAGTCCAGCACAAAGACCGCCGGGTCTACCGCATCCGCGATGTTGCCGAACCCGGTTGCGGGGTCAGACGCAATCGTCATCACACCGGCGAAGGCGTGGACCACGCCCCAAACCACCCACAGCACGGCCGCAATCTTGAGGAGGGCTGTGTGCGCTGTTGTGAACGCGAGCGTTTTCGTCGGGGTCGAAGCCATGGGAGGTCGAGGTGGGGAGATTGGAAGACCTGGCAACCAATGTGGTTGCATTTTGGGAGAGCGGACGGATGGCCTGGGCCGAGGCGCCTCTAGTCCGGTGCGCGAATTTGAGAACGGACGTGTCGGTCCATCTCGGCGACGGTTACAGCCTCCAGTCGATCCAGCAGTGCCTGCTCCGCATCGGCGCAGAGGTCGTTGACGAAGCCCGCGAGCACGAGGGCGGCGCGCCCGGCACATCCGCTTGGGTGACGAGGAAGGATTTGCTGGTTGTCGGCCACGGCCTCGTACGCCTCCCGAAGGGTGATCGTCGAAGCGGGGCGCGCAAGCACCGAGCCGCCCCCCCGGCCCCGCTGCGTCTCGATTAAGCCCGCACGCTGCAGCTTCGCGAGGACTCGGCGCAGAACGACCGGGCTCGTGCCGTACGTCCGGGCCAGTTCCTCGGATGTGATGGGCTCCCCGGCTCGTGCGGCTGAGAAGCCGAGGACGTGGAGGGCGATGGTGAGATGGCTGTTCACAAGGTTAATGTAACCGATATGGTTTCTATTTCCAAGTCGGGACCTCTGGGCTGTAGGGGCGGCTCGTCAGGAAGGACCTCTCTCGTGGCTCTCCCACCAACGATTCGCCACAGGGCCTGTGCGCCTCCCGATTCCACGCACCTCGAGGCAGAGCGCCGCCTCGGGGACACGAAACGTGCGGCCCCCAAACACCCGTCCCGAGGCTGCACCGCCCCGAGGCGGAGAGCAAAAAAGCGCCGCCTCGGGGCCGGCTGCGGGGGCGAGGGCGTGATTGCCGTTCACCCCGGGGGGTCTGACAGGGCATCCCACTCCGAGCGCCGTGCTGCGCGCTTGCGCATCCACGCGTCGAGCACCTCCTCTCGGGTCGCGTCCGGGTGCTGCTGGTAGTAGGCCCGCGTGTGGCGGTTGTACTCCAACTGGGACTCGATCGGCCGAGACGGGGTCGCCTCCGAGGCGGCCCACACGTCGACGGCCTCGCCGAGCGTCCGGCCGTCACCCGACTTGACGACGTCGATCAGCGCGCGGTTGAAGCGGAACGACGGGCCGACCTCCTCCTCAAAGAACGCCCGGAGCCGCGCCCCGCACGTCCACCCGCGGCCGATCGGCGTCTCTCGCGTGAGCACGGCGGGGATCGGGTCCGTCGGCCCGGTCCGCCTCGGGGTGGGGCGGAGCACCGAGCCGTCCCGGAGGTAGGCAGCGATCCGATCTCGCACCTCGACCTTGGGGCCGCCGGTGGGGAGGCCCTCGTGGCGGCAGAACGCGACGAGTTCGTCCTTGAGCCAGTAGAAGTCGAGGAAGTCGTCGGCGTCGAGGGTCCCGGTCAGGGGCGGACGGCTCATGGGGAGAAGGGCAGCGAGGGAGCCGTTCGACAACCGAAGGGCACGAGCAGAGGCGCCGCAGTATAGCCGCTGCCGACGCGGCCACCTCTGAGGCATTCGACGCCGCCTCGGGGCCTGCGCCACGCCCGCGATCTCATGCCCCGAGGCGGAATGCCCCGTCTACTTGCCTCGACGCGGGCGGAGCCAGTCCTTGTACTCCGGGCCGAGCCGCTCCTCTAGGTCGCGATGCTCCAGGAGAATCGTTGCCATCGTTGAGAGTGAGCGCGACAGAGCGGATTGCGATTCAGCCCCCATCCACATCGAGGTGAGGGAGAGCAAGGGAGGATGGCACGGCCCCCGGGCCTCAAACGGGCGCGGCCCCGAGGCGGGAGACGAAGAGGCGCCGCCTCGGGGCTGGCAGTGTCGTCGACGAGCCGGTCAGATCCGTCGCCCATGTCGCAGGCTCCTATGGACTCCCGCATTCGGTCCCTTCGAGTGCTTTCGCCTCCGCGAGCGTGCGCACCCCGAGTGCTCGCCGCTCGTCGTCGGACACTCGGCCTTCGTCCACGGGAAGGAGGTAGCGGAGCCCGTCCTCGTCGCAGCGGTACTGCGTGCCGTACCACTGCCGGCGCCCCGACGCATCGAGGTACCGGTCCCACGCAGCGGCCGAGAGCCACTTCGCGTCCACGTGGTTCGGGTCCAACTCGACCGCCCGCGTCGCGAGGTCGTATGCCCGTCGGTACGACGTCGTGTCGGCCCCGTGTTGGTAGATCATGGCCGCGTGGTAAAAGTCGTTGGCCGTCCGGGCGCCGTCAGCAGCGAGGACCGAATCGACGGCGATGAGACGGTGGACGTCATCGGCCAGCTCCGGGGGCATGTAGGGGAGGCGCTGGCGGAGGTCGTCGAGCGGCATGGCCGAGCCGTCCTCGTAGACGAAGGCGGCGCGCTCGGCGTCTGCTTGGTCCTCAGCGTAGGCTCGCGCGAGGACGGCGTTGTCCTCGGTTACGCTCGCAGACGTCCGAGCGGGGTTGGACGCGCACCCGAAGAGGGCGGCGGCGGCCACGAAAGGGAGGAGGCGCACGATGAGGGAGGAACAGATAACGGATCGGCCGATCCATCAGGAGAGACCACTCTGATCTCCTGACGGACAGCTACTCAGCCGTCGCCCCGAGGCGGGCACGCCGGCGAACGCACGATACGGACCGCCTCGGTGACTGAGAACGCGGCGCGGGGCGGTCAGCCTGCAGGCGCGGCGCTGTACCGGGGGCTACCGCGAGCCGTAGCGGCGACCGAGGCGGGCGAGTGCGAGCGCACGGATCACGTCGAGCACGTCGCTCAGCAACGGGTCCCTCGTCACCGACAGCAGGAACGACGTCTCGCTCGCCAACTCCTCCGCCTCGGCGTCGGAGATCCGAACGCCGCTCGTGAGGTCTACGTCGGAGAGGACCGGCAACGCGTACGCCCGGGCAATCGCGCGGGCCCGCCCAACGATCGCCTCGGATACCTCTGTATCCCGACGCGACGCGGCCCCCTCGAGTCGGAGGACGACCTGAGGAGCGCTGCCTTCGTAGTAGGAGCGCGAGTCGATCCGACCCAGGTAGCTTTTGGCCACAACGGTTGAGAGGTACAGCGAACAACAGTTGGCCGCTCAACCGCGAAGGGCTGAGGGCACGGTGACGGAACGAGCGACAGAACACACCGACGTTCGGCCGAGCCGGAATCGCCGCCGCCCCTTGACTTCCAGCTAATACCAAGCGCGGGTTACACGGCCGATGTCACAGTTCCGAGACCAACCGCCGGTACCGCTCGACCCACGCGGCGCCCTCGTCGGTTACTGTGAGCACGAGGTCCGAGATGGACCGGTCGGCCTCCGAACACCTGTTGGCTCCGAAGACGACGGCGTCGAACGAGAGGGCGGCCGGCTCGTTCTTCCACGTCTCGTCTGGGGGCCACGGTCGGAGGTCGCAGAGCCCGGCCGTGACAAGGTCCGTGGCGAGCATGGCGGTGCATTCGGATGCCACCTCGGCAGCGGCGGCACTCGCCTCAGCGAAGCGCGCCCGGACGTGGCACAGGAACTCGAAGTCGTCGCGGGCCTCGATCAGCACATCCCGCTTGAGCGAGCCGACGAAGCCCGTTGCTATGAGTTCGCGGTAGGCGGGCAGGTCGGAGCGCAAGGCCGTGTAACAGTTTGTGGCTCAGCCGCAACGGGCAGCGACCGCGGACGGTGAGAGAGGCAACGTAGACGCCGATGCCCAGACGAAGCAACAGTGCTGGAGTCCGTTGTCGGCCTGCAGCCGCGGGTTATGCCGCCCCTGCTTTGAGGGACGCCTTGATGGCTTCTGTGGCAGCGGAAACACCAATCTTCGTTGCCGCATCCAGCGCCCACTTGCCAGCCGCCTTGAGATGCTTACGAACCCCTTTGCTATCACCCTCCCGAGCCGCCGCCTCTGCTGCTGCCACTGAGCCGACAGCGACGTCATGCTCTACCGAGGTGGCTTCCTGCTTCATGGCTGCTCTCAAAAGCGCGAGGTCCTCGATCAGAGCTTCCATGTCAGGCGCTACCTCTTGTCGCCATTCAGTCCGGTCCACACTCGCTCCTGGACCGATGGCGACACCAGCGCTGTTCTCCAGCGTCACGTTGTAGACTGCTCCTCCAGTCTCAGTGCTGCGGTGGGACTCCAGAAAGTCCACGCTCATGCTCAGACCGTCGTAGAACCTCTCCAGCCAATCCCACTGGCCGCGCTGACTCGGTCTCCCAGAGTTCGCGTATGCGTAGCGAACTGGCGGAGTCCACGAAGCCGCGCTGATGCTAGCGGATTGAGTGATCTGAGCTACCAGTGCTATGAGCGAGTCGTCTAGCGGGCGAAGCTCGCTGTCCTTGAACTGAAGGTGGCGCGGTAGATCGACTCCCTTGTTGCCAAGCGCGAGCATAGCGGCTGCTCTCCCCTTGAAGGATTCCAGTCGGCGTATTGCCGCATCCAGTTCAGTCTGGAGTTCAGATCTCATGGGCGAGGCGGTAGAACAGGTGACCGCTCAGCCGCCCAAAGCTGACGGCGCGGCGGTAGAGCGAAGCGGAGGATACGCCGACGCTTGGACGCGCCGAGATCGCTGACGCTTTGGGTCGGACTGCAGCGGTGGGTTCTGCAGCCGGGTTTTTCAGAGTCCGAGTTCTGCTTCAACTACCTCTGCTAACTTGGCATAGAGCTCTTCCCGGTCCGCTTCACCCATGCGGATTATATGTAAACGAGGGTTGTTTAGAGCTTGAAACCGGGCCAAGCTGTCGTCTCTCAGGAAGCGAGAGGGCTTAACGACAACTGGTATAATTCGAGCGCCCTCAAGTTCTGCCGCCGCAAGCAGAGGAGGCAACTCGTCAGTCGCTATGAAGTCTGACGCTAGAAAGTCCGCGCTGATGAGCAAGACAGCGACTCTTGCTTTATCCAAAGCCTTTCTAATCTCTTCCTTCCACCTGTCCCCGGCTCTGATCTTGGTGTCCGACCACAGGTTCACTGCTCCAGAGCGCTCCACTGGTCGGAGGTGAACCATCATCCGGTCAAGGTATTCCGCATCGGCGTGGCTGTAACTGAAGAATACTTGGTCGCGACTGGCTCCCCCTCCATCAGGAGATCCGTTCCCTTGGGATGACGTGGAAGAAGACGCTGATGCGGTCGCGATTATGGCGTCTGCAAGCCGGGCGACGAGGCTTGCAATCGGAGCTCCCGGCTGATAAGTGATTGCCCGGACCGAGGCCAAGTCGAACGGTATCTCTCCAGGATCCTCGGTGATCAGAAGGATCGGCTTGCCCATGGCTTGGGCAAAACCCAGCTCAAGCATCACGTTCGCGTTGCGGCCAGTCGCGTCTCCGATGACCAAGGAGGAGCGTTCGATAGCCTCGCGAATGCTGCTAGTCACCTCTTGGCTAGGAGCAAACTGGAAGTCAGCTCGCATGAGCTCGAATCCTGCCTGGACGCTTGCAATGTTGACGGCGTCTCGCAGTGGCGCAGATTGCGAGTCGTACGGCACTGCAAAGAATATGTATCTATTCACTGCGGGAGGTGATCGAGTCTATAGCGTTCGGCCGAGCACGACGGCTAGGCTGCAGAACTACTACTTCAGTGGAGCGGCCGCCGCATAACGGGCGCCCGGCGGACATACGCGACGGTCGAGCGTGATAATAGCCCGGATCCACCCATATCACAGCGCGCATTGGTGATAGCGGGAAGCCATCGACACGCGCAGCGCTTGTAGAATCGGTCTTCCGGGCTTACCGGACCCCCCTCCGCCGCCCGCCTCGGGGCGTCGGCCCCTCCCGATATCACGCGCCCCGAGGCGGCGCCCGACCGCCTCGGGGAAACGGAGCGCGGCCCCGAGACCGGACGCCTCGAGGCCGCGCGGCTCCCACGAGTGGGAAGAGGGTTATCGCTTGAGCTGGACCGTCTCCTGCAGCAGCTCGTCCGATGTCGTCACCACGCGCGCGTTGGCCTGGTAGCCGCGCTGCGCCACGATCATATCGGTGAACTCCTCGGCGAGGTCGACGTTACTCGCCTCGAGAGCACCGGCGACGACCCCGGCCGGGATCTCGTTGCCGGCGCGACCCACCTGCAGCTCGCCTGAGGCCACCGAAGCCGAGTAGAAGCCGTCGCCGACCTGCTCGAGGCCGTCGGGGTTGGCGACCGACCCGAGGGCCACCTGCGCGGCCACGCGGCGCTCGCCGTTCGAGAAGGCCAGGATCAGACGGCCCTCCTGGTCGAACCCGTAGTCGACCAGCTCGCCGCCAGCCGAGCCGTCCTGGTTGGTCACGGCGGCCGTCGTCGAGCCGGCGTACTGGGTGAGCGCGCTGAAGTCGAAGTCGATCGCCAACGGGCTGCCGTCGGGGAAGGCGCCGGTCACAGCGACGAGGCCGGCACTCGTCTGGAGGCCGTCACTCCCGAACGTGATCACCTCGGTGCCGTCGGTCGGGACGGCGAGCGGCGTCGGCGGCTCGCCCGCCAGCTCGGCGCCGGTGAGCGTCCACTCGCCGGTGGCCGTCTTCTCGCCCGTCAGCACGAGCGTGTGCGGGGTGCCGGTGCCGTCGTAGACGACCGACGAGAGCGCGATCGGCGCGTCGCCCACCTCGCGGTCGGCGGCGAAGTTGCCCTCGATGGTCATCGACGAGGTGACGACCGGGGGCGTCGAGGCGGTCGGGTCGAGGCGGATGTCGGTGAGGGCGCCAGGCACGATCTCGCCGTCTACCGTCGCCTCCCAGCCCTGGGCGCGAAGGCCGCCGCTGGTCACGAGGTGCCCCTCCGAGTCGAACGAGAAGGCCCCGAGGCGGGTCAGGACCGGCCCGCGCTGGCTCTCGGCGATGAAGAAGCCGTCGCCGGCGATGGCCAGGTCGGTCGGGAGGTCGGTGTACTCGAACGCGCCCTGTGACCAGACCTTGTCGATGGCGCCCACGGTCACGCCGTAGCCGACGTTCGAGGGGTTGCGCGTGGCGTCGCCGTAGAGGCTGCCGCCGGTGCCGATGCGCTGCGAGAGCGCGTCCTGGAAGAGGACGCGGCTGCGCTTGAAGCCGGCCGTGTTGACGCCGGCGATGTTGTTGCCGATGACGTCGAGGCGGAGCTGGTTGCTGCGGAGACCGGTGATGCCGGTGCGGAGAGAACGAATCATTGGGGGTGTCGGTAGGCCGCGACGTCGGTCGGTCGGTCGCGGGCCGGCCTCCCGGGCCCCGAGGCGGCGCCTCGGAGCGTGGGTCCAGCCGGATGAAAAGAAGCGCCCCGAGGGGCGGTACCCGAAGTGGGCGGTGCCCTAGAGGAACAGGGCGCTGTCGATCTGGGTGACGACGCGGTCGGCCATCTCGCCCGGCGCCAGCGCGGTCACGACCGTGCGGCTGGGGACGTTGACGACGAGCGCGGCGTCGGCGGAGACGAGGACGGCGT
>JBCDKT010000090.1 GCA_038746285.1 Bacteroidota bacterium | reverse complement strand
GCGAGATCGCCGTCGTGGTCGCCCTCCGCGACGGGGTCCCGCTCCGCGACGCCCTCGAACGCCTCGGAGTCGACACCGCAGCCCTCGACCTCCCGCCTCCGCCGGAGGCCGTCCCGTTCTCGCGCATCGCACCGGGCCAGGTCTTCGAGTGGAAAGGCCACGTCTGGACTCGGGGCGCCCTGCACCACGCCCTCGACGCGACCCCAGACCGGGACGAACACCCCCGCGTGGTCGCGGCCTACCTCTCCTCGACCAGGCGCCGCCGTCCCGCCACCGCATTCCGCTGGGCCTCTGGTGAGGAGACCCCGGAGCCCGCGTGCGTCGCCGAGCGAGTCGAGTCTGACGAGCCCGTCATCCCGACAGCTCTTGAGACCTCCCCCCGCGTCTCGCCGCCTCAATCCGTATGGATCTCGATAGCCGACCGGTCACCCGACCTCGGCCGCGCTGTCATCGTGGACGCTCCCTCCGGGCCGATCAGAGCACGGCTGCTCCTGGCCGAAGAGGCGTCCGGTGGTGCCGTGTGGCAGACCGCGGGCGGCGACCACCTCGACCTCGACGAGGTCTCCCGCTGGCGGCCCTGACCGTCTCAGACCTTCGCCTCCGATGGGTCACGTCGTTGGGGACACCCTTGTCCGCAAGGGCCAGACCCGGCCGTACCCTCGGGCATGCCGACCACCCGCGACCGCCTCCTCGACCTCCTCGCCACCCGCCCCGGCCTGGCCCAGCACGAGGTCGCCGACCGCCTCGGCGTCGCCACCCGTACGGCCCGGCGCCACCTCACGGCCCTCCAGGCCGAGGGGACCGTCCTCGCCATCCCCGACGGCCCAGCCTCGCGCTACCGGCTTGCCGATGGCGCCCACCCGGCCACGCCCGTCCCCCGCCTCACCGACGACGAGGCCCAGGCGCTCGCCGTCGCGGCCCTCGCCGCCCGGCCCCTCCTCGCGCCGACCCCGCTGCTCCCGGCCCTCGACGCCGCCGCGGCCAAGCTCCGCGCCTCGTCCGTCGCCGACGTGCTCTCGTTCGAGCCCGAGGCCGACGACGCCCACTGGTCGTTCGACGGGGCCGCCGGCGGCGTCTCCTCGGTGCTCGACCCGTCCGTCTTCCGGGCCCTCCTCGACGCCGCCCGGGGCGGCCACGCCGTCCGCGCCGACTACGTCACGGCGTCGCGCCAGGCGCTCGGCCAGGGCCGCACCCTCGCCCCGCTCGCGCTCCTCGTCCGCCACGGGTCCTGGATGGCCGCCTGCCGCGACCTCGACGCCGACGGCCACCCGGTCAAAGACTTCGCGCTCGCGGGCTTCCGGGCCGCCACGCCGCTCCCCGACCGCCGCGCCGAGCCCCCGCCCGGGTGGTCGCCCCAGACCCACGCCGCCGACCGCCTCGGCGCGCTCGACGGCGACCCCGAGGAGGTCCGACTGCTCGTCTCGCCCCCGGCCGCGCCCTACTTCCGCCGCAAGGAGTACGCCCGCACCCAGATCGTCGAGGCCGAGCACCCCGACGGCGCGCTCACGGTCTCGTTCGAGACGGCCGGGCTGGAGGACGCGCGGGCGTTCGTGATGGGGTGGGGCGCGCTCGTCCGCGTTCTCGGCCCGCCCGCGCTGGCGGAGGCTGTCGCCAGCAGCCACCGCGCGGCGGCAGATCTGTACGCGGACTCGTAGTCTCAGCCCCCCTCAATCGCACGCACCCATGCGCCTCCACCTCAAGCTGTCTCCCAACACGGCGCCTGTCCCGTTCGACCACCTTCACTGGCTAACGGGCGTTCTTCATAAATGGCTCGGCAAGAACGAGGCCCACGATGGGCTGAGCCTCTACTCGTTCGGCTGGCTCGGCGGCGCGAAGCCGGTAGGGGAGGGGCTCCAGTTCGCCGGCGGTGCCGAATGGCGCGTTTCGTTCGTGTCCGACGACCTCTCTGACCGGCTCCGCGCGGGCATCCGACAAGACCCGACAGTCCTCGCCGGAATGCGGGTCTACGAGATCCGCGAGCAGATCACGCCCGGCTTCGGCCCCGCCGCCCGGTTCCTGGTCGACGGCGCCGTCCTCACCCGACAGAACCGCGACGACGGCGGACGCGACCACCTGACCTACGAGAACGAGGCCGCCGACGAGACGCTCACTCGGACGCTCCGCACCCGTCTCGACGCGGCCGGGCTGGTGGACGATGCCCGCCAGACGACGGCCCGCTTCGACCGGACCTACGACAAGGCCCGCACCAAGCTCGTCACCCTCAAAGGCACGCGGTACCGCGCCAGCGAGTGCCCCGTCATCATCGAGGGGACGCCCGCCGCCGTGCAGGCGGCGTGGCTCCTCGGCGTTGGCGAACTCACCGGCATGGGCCTGGGCGCCCTCAAATAGACGAACCCATGACCCTCGACTTCTTTCTCGAACCCCCTGAACGGACCGTCCGCGGCGAGCTCGTCGTCGAGGCGCTCTCCCCGCTCTCGATGGTCTCCGCCCAGCCTGGGAGCTACTACCGGGGCGCCACAGCCCCCAGCGACGCCATGCTCCTGGGGATGCTGGAGAACGCGCTCGGCTGGCACCTCGGCCCGATCGACCGGAAGGCCGCCCTCAAGAGCCTCCGGAAGCAAGCGAAAAAAGCCCACAGCAAGACCGAGTGGGCTGACTCGCCGTGGCTCGCCGACGACCCGATGGGCTCCGACTCCGGGTTCGTCTCGCTCCTCGGTCACCACCTCGCCTTCGACGGGCTCCGCGAGATCCCCCAAACCCTGAGCTATGACGACCTCTGGGCGCGCCTCCAGCGTGACCCGGACGGGCGGACCTTCTTCAATGGGAGCCGGAGGTATGACGCCCGGATCGAGTCAGCGATTACCAGGGCGAAGCAGGGCCGACTCTCGTTCGGCGACCGGTCGGCACACGAGACGCTGTCCCCTGATGAGGTGGTAAGGGCCCCCGACGAAAGCCCCGTCCATTACAAGAGCCTCCGGGGTCGTTTCCCGACGTACTCCGTGAGTCCTACCCCGCGGGGCTACGTCGTCCCGCTCGGGGAGTACCGCTTCGGTGCGAGCGCGACGCCGGACGTCGCGGACCTCCTCGCCGCGGCTCTCGAAGACCCTGCGGCTCCGCTCTACCTTGGCTCCAACGACGGCTGGGTCGACGCCCGCTGGGAGGTGCTCTGATGAACTACAACGCCCTCCACCCTTACCCCCGCTACGGCGCCGCTGTCGCCCTCGTCCGTGCCGGCAAGACGCCGGCCGAAGTCGAGACGCCCGAGGCGCTGGCGCCCCTCGTGGCCGAGGCCATTGAGGCCGCGCTCACCCAGTATACCGTGTACACCCTAGACGACCCGGAAGCGGAGGGGACACAGACCCTCACGTTTGACTGGGTCAAAGACCCCGAGCCCGGGAAGTCCACGAAGCAAGACGCGGACCACGGCTACTACCTAGCGCCCCACGTCGTCACGTCGGATGCGTCGGCGGCTGGCTTGCTGAAGGCGGCCAAGGGGTTTATCGCCGACCTTCGCGATGGCAACCTCTCGAAATCGACGGAGCTCAAACGGGCGTTCGCCCCCTTCGTCGCCAAGGTCAACAGTGGTAATACGTCGCTGAGCTACCCCAAGGCAACCCGTCTCAACGCGGCTCTCACGGCGCTCACGACGGTCACGCCCAACAAAGCCGCGGCGTGGTCGCTCGGGACGGCGGGGCTCGTCCCAGACCTCCCCTTGATCGATCCGGGCGAACCGAGTCGGTCCCCACTTCTCGACTACGTCGAACTGTTCGGTCTCCTCAGCCGACAGTACTACGACACGGAAGCTGCGATGCGGACGCCTCGTAAGGAGGGGGGCGGCTACAAGCGGCCTCGGCTTCACGAGGGCAACTTCCCTGAGGCCCCATCCAACGGTGCACTCGGCGCGCTCGGCGTCGTCGCCAGTGTCGGTTGGTGGGCACGCCACGGCGACACACACGCTGTCGAGCGGGACGCCGGGGAGTGGGCGCGGCGGGTGCTCAACCTCCTCGCTGAACGCCCGCTTCTGATCGCTACCCAGGGCGACAGCGTCTCGAAAGACTCCCGTCAGGAGCAGTTCGGGCACCACCTCGTCGGGCTCGCGCTCGACGGCGACCTCCGCGCTGCGCTCATCGCCATCAACCGAGTTCGGCCAGTCGGCTTCGTCAACTGGAAAGACAAGGCAAGCAAGGACAAAGTCGAATTCTTCCGAATGATGGCTGGCCGGTTCGTCCGCTTATTCACGCGGCCGGCCCTCCGCGACTTCCTCGCCACCCGCGCGGCCTACCCGGCCGAGCTCGGGTTCGTCTTCGACGCCTACTTCACCACCCACGCCATGCCTCCTCTCTCCCCCGACCTCGTCGCGTCGGCGCGCGCCTACGGGGCCGCCCTCAACTACGCGGCCTACCGCGCCGCCTCCGCCGACGCCCAGTCCGACGAGAAGCGCCGCGGCAGCGACGCCCG
Source organism: Bacteroidota bacterium (assembly GCA_038746285.1). Taxonomy (NCBI): domain Bacteria; kingdom Pseudomonadati; phylum Bacteroidota; species Bacteroidota bacterium. Next base: position 3,939 of record JBCDKT010000090.1, on the reverse strand, counting down.
GAAGGCCGCCGAGTATAAACAGCGGGCGCTCGTCGAGTTCGAGAGCGCCGTCCAGAGCGCGAAGTCCGGACCGGAGTTGCTCGCGAAGGTGGGCAGCCGGGCCGGGCGGCTGGCCGGGTTCGACATGCCCGCCAAGGCCGGCGCCTTCATGGAGGCCGTCGCCTCTTGGGGAGACGACCAGCAAAAGCTCGCGCAGGCCCGCGACCTCGTCACGGCCTTCATGCGCCTGAGCACCTACGACTCCTCGACGTCCGCTCCCGCTGGCGACGAAGCCCGTCAGCCCGACGGCGACGCCCCTGAGACCGCACCGGAAGCTTCCTCCCAGAACGACCTCTTCCCCGACGACCGCACCTAACCCGCCATGACCATCAAGTCCCTCACCGTCACCGCGCTCGCGCCCATGAGCGACCATGCCGCCAACCGCGGCGAGAAGCTCCTCGGCAACGCCTCCTCCATCAAGCGCCGCCCCGACGGCCGGGTCTACATCTCCGGCCAGATGCAGCGCCACGCGCTCTTCAGCGCCATCGACCGGCTCAACGCCGATGATCCCGATCGTGGCGAGACGTTCGTCGCCAATGGCGACGCTCCTGCCCTCGACATGGCGATCGACCTCCGGAGTGACCTCGGCGGATTTCTCGAACCCTCGCTCGGCGACTACTCCGGCCGCCGGACCGCCCCGCTCACGGCGACGCCTGCCGTCGCCGTCCACGAGAGCGAGGTCGGTCGCGACCTCCTCGTGCGCGTGAAACCGGATCCGAAGCGTGTGACCAAGACGGGGAAGGTCGACGACAAGCCGCAGGCGCTCGCCACCAACGAGTACTCCCAGCGCGACCTCATGCGCATGAGCTTCCACGTCGACGTGGGCGCCGTGAGCCGCACCAAGGCGTTCACCTACGACGACGAAAAGCACGTCGGGACCGAAATCGAGACGCACGGCATCGACGACGCCGAGCGCCGCCGCCGCGTCCGCCTCGCGCTCGAGGCCACGCGCTCGCTCACCGACTACGCCAACCAGGCCCGCAACGCGACCTCCGGCGAGCCCGAGCGGGTCCTCATCGTGCTCGACCCGAAGATGAGCCGGAAGGCCGCCCGCTTCTTCGAGCCCCGCACGTCGGACGCCGAGCGCGAGGCGGTCCAGGCCAACCTGCTCGCCGAGCTCGACGCCCGCGGCGCCCTCGTCTTCCAGGGCGACGACACGACGGCCGACGGCCCCTCGGTCCACGAGGCGTACGAGGCCGCCCTCGCGGCGCTCGCCGAGCACGACCTCTACGATCCCGCCGCCTGACCCGTGGAGCCGCTCGGCAAGCCTTCCGGCATCCCGCTCGCTGCCCACCGCCAGCACGTGCTAGACGAGTCCAAGCGGCTCCTCGGCGCGCTCCCGTACCTCGCGGAGAAGTACGCCGCGCTCGTCCCCGGCGCCGACCTCCGCCAGCGCGTTCTGCGCGCGGCTTGGTACCACGACTGGGGCAAGGAGCACCCTAACTGGCAGACCGCGTGCCAAAGAGACTACCGGCTGTACCAGGACTGGCGCCGACGCCGGGGCCTGGACCCCGACACGCTCTCCGCCGGTGACTGGGACTCGTACTACTGGGACACGAGGAACACCGGCCCAAACCTCCGCGACGCAAAGCTCCGCCACGAGTTCGACTCGCTCTGCCGCTGCGACGAGGACGACCGGATCGACCTCTCACTCGCCGAGCGTGTCGCCATCGCCGCCCACCACGGCAAGCTGAGCGCCCGCCACGAGCGCCGCTGGCGGACCGACGCCGGGGGCGAGTTCGAGCCGACGTGGACGGGGCTCCAGCGAGAGTGGTTGACTCGGACGCGCGCTCTCCGCCGCGACCTCGCCGCCTCCGCCCGCCAGCGCTACGAGACGGCCGGTGTCCGCGCGCTCCTCCGGCTGGCAGACTCGCGCGCCAGCCGCGCCGAGGCAGGTGGCGAACTGGCGGCCGTTCTACCTTTCGAGTACGAGTACCCGTACGCTGAGCGCCGCAAGGTTCAAGACCTCGCGCTCAAGCACGCCGAGGACTGGGTGACCATTCTCCGCGCACCGACCGGGAGCGGGAAGACGGCCGCGGCCCGGCTCTGGGGCCAGCGCCAGACCGAGCTTGGCCGGGCCGACCGGCTCGTGATCGCCATGCCGACGCGGTTCACGGCCAACGCCCTCGCCCTGGCGCCCGGCGACGCCCCCGAGCAGACCGGGCTCTACCACTCCAGCGCGTGGCACGCCCGCTTCGGCGACCTCGGCCGACGTGACCCCGCGCACGACCTCGCCCGCGAGCACCACGCGCTCGCCCGGCTCCTCGCCACGCCGACCACGGTCTGCACCGTCGACCACCTCCTCATCGCGCTCACCGGGACCCGCGAGGACCACCACGCGACGTTCTTCTTCCTCGCCAACGCCGCCGTTGTCTTCGACGAGGTCGACTTCTACGAACCGTTCGTCCAGGCCAACTTGACCGTCCTGCTGGCGGTGCTCCGCGCGCTCCGCGTGCCGGTCCTGCTCATGAGCGCGACCGTCCCCGAGTCGGCCCGCCAGCTCTACGGCGTCGACGCCGAGGTCCGCCAGTCGACGGCGCAGGCATCAGGCCGCCGCTGGCTCTACGAACACCCGCCGGTCGAGAATCCGGAAGACGCGGCCGAGGTCCTCGACCGGATGATCGAGGAGGGCACGGGCATCGTCTACGCCAACACCGTCGAGCGGGCCTACCGCTACTGGCGGTATCTCCGGGAGCAGGCCGGTGACCTCCCGGTCTACCTCTACCACAGCCGGTTCACCGAGCCTGACAAGAAGACGATCGAGGACGCGCTCGTCGGGAACGAGGACAAGGGCGTTCTCGGGGCACTTGGGCGGCGGGCCTGGGAGGCTGGGGCGGCGCGTGGGGTCGCTGTCTTTACTCAGATCGGTGAGATGAGCATCAACGTCTCGGCCCCACTCATGCTCTCGGACCTCTGCCCCTGGGACCGCCTCGCCCAAAGGGCAGGCCGCCTCGCCCGGTTCGAAGACCTCATCCCCGAGGGCGAGCTGTACGTCGCCGCGCCCCACCGTAAGGGCGAGCTCTACCCGGCGCCCTACGGCTCCTTCGACGGCCCCGCCCAGGGGTGGGCTGCGGGCGAGCCCCTGTTGGAGACGGCCCGACGCCTCGCCGCCCTGCTCGCCGATGGCCCGTTCGAGGTCACGCCCGAATTACTCGTCCGCGAGGTGAACGCCCTTTACCCCGAGGCCGCCGCGCCCGACGCCCGCGCCCGCACGAACGCGCGGACCCTCCGGGAGATGATCTGCGAGAACTGGATGATCGTTCCGAAAACGGACCCCGATGAGGACGAAGCGACCGTCGGAAATCAGTGGAAGAGCAGGGACATCCCGCCGCAAGCAACGCTGCTCGTCTTGCACGAAGAGGACCTCCCGGAAGGGAACACCCCGTACCGCTTCCGTACCTGGCCGGACTACCACGGCTTCGTCCTAGAGCGTGGTATCGCGTGCCCGCATTACCTGCTCAAGCGGGCCATCGACCGGGACGAGGTGACGCGGTTCTGCTACACCATCGGCAACGACCCGGAGACGCAGAAGGCGTTGGCCTACCTCGCCTACGACGCACCCGAAAACGGGATCGGGAGCGGCCTCGGCGCGCTATCGGCCCGGTTCGAGGAGGATTCCCCCGGGGCGGCCATCCTCTGATGTCCTTCCGTGCATCGGCCCTCCGTGTCGGCGGCATGCTCGTCGGCTACCACGCCGTCTGCCCCCGGAAGGCGTGGTACGCCATGCGCGGGCTCTCGATGGAGCACGAGTCCGACGCCGTCCGCCTCGGGAAGCTGTTGGACCAGACCAGCTATGCCCGCCGCCGGCGCCCGGCTATGATCGAGGCGACCGCCCCCGACGGCACCGCGCTCGTCGCCAAGATCGACGGCGTCGACCTCCGCCACGGTGTCCTCCACGAG
>JBCDKT010000089.1 GCA_038746285.1 Bacteroidota bacterium | reverse complement strand
GGGTGGTCAGCTTGAGGTAGACGGCGCGTCCGGGACGCTGCACGCCGAAGAAGTCGAAGACCGTCGCATCGGTCACGTTCTGGACCTCGCCCGTGAGCGCCCATCGCAACCCCTGCGTCGCCGACTCGTAGGTCGCCCCGAGGTTGACCGTGGTCTGCGTCGGGACCTCGATCTTGAACTCCTGGATGCCCACGCTCTCCCATGTCCGGAAGAACGACTGGACGTAGCGCGTGCCGGTGAACAAGCTCACCGCGTCGCCACGTCGGAGAGGAGACGCCGTCCGGTATCTGGCAGCGGCGTTGACGAAGAAGAACGGTCGGTTCGGAATCCGGTCGCCCTCGAAGAGTGCGAAGACTCCCTCGTCGGACGTGTTGCGGAAGGCCTGATAGGTCGTGTTGGCGTCGAGTGTGAGCCGGTCGCGGAAGAGCGACACCTGGCCGCTCGCCTCGACGCCGAGCGATGTCGCGCTGAAGACGTTCCGGAAGACGTTGATGAACGCGTTTGTCGGGACGAGCGTGATGAGGTTGTCCGTCACGCGCGCGAACCCGTTGACCTGAACGGCCCACGGCGTCCGCGCGCCGCGCGCGCTCGTGAGCGACACTTCGAGGTTGGCGTTGTGGCTGCGCTCGGGCGCGAGGTCGGGGTTCCGGCCGATGCCGACCCCGTCGCCGAACAGCTCGTCGCGGCGGGGCAGTCGCGTCGCCCACTCATAGGAGAGCTTCGTCGCGAGCCGACCGCTGAGTCGGTACCGGACGACATTGCCGGCGCCGAGGAGGCTCGTCGCGGTGCGGTCTATTAGGGGTCCACCCGAAGCCCGCTCCTGCGTGGACCGCGCAAGCTGCCGATAGTCCTTGACGAAGAGGCGGTTCTCAAACCGCCCGCCAGCCCCGCTGACCTGGTACTCCGCCCCGCTCACCCACGTCGTGAGCCGCGCACCGCCCGCGAGCAGGTCCACGCCCTGCGTGACGAGCGCGTCCTCGCCCGTCCGCCAGTTAAAGGTCGGCGCCATCGAGAGCCGGACCGTGTGGCGCTCGCCGATCCGCCACTCGGCGTTCATCCGTGCGAAGGCGTCGTCGTCCCAGATGGTCCGGTCGGTCCCGTTGCGTGTGATCTCTCCTGGGACCGGCGTCTCGCGGAAGCACTCGCCGAACCAGTTGAACCGGCAGCTCGACACGTCGAGGAAGCTTCGCTCGGTACGCCCGTAGCCCCCGGCGACATCGAGCGACACGCGGTCGGCCACGCGGATCCGATACGTCGCGTTGACCCCCGCCGTCATCCCGAACGACTCGGCCTCGCCGAACGGCAGTCCCGACATGACCGCGTTGTTCTGGATCTGGCGCGCGAAGTCGACGACGTAGCCGCGCACGCTTAGCTCGTCCGCCCACGTCCGACCCCGCACGCCCGCTGTGAGGTTGACCGATCCGGCGCGGTAGCGGTCGTTGAACCGCGGCACGGTCACTTCCTGCGGCCGTCCCACCTCGTCGGGGATCGAGACCGTGACGTCGTAGTCGTTCCGGGCGAAGTCGTAGAAGCCGCCGCCGCGCACGAACAGGCCGGTTCGCTCGCTGCGATAGCTAAGGTCCGCCGCCGTCCGGTGCGTCCCGAACGAGCCCACCTGGTACGACGCCGACCCGCTGGCGCCCGGCACGGGCTCCGGCGTGACGAGGTTGATGGCACCGCCGAGCGCGTCGGCCCCGAACCGGATCGGAACGACGCCCTTGTAGACCTCGACGCGCTCGACGAGGTTGACCGGTACGTTCGAGAGTCCAAACGGGTAGCCGCCGAGGCCAATCGGAAGCCCGTCGATAAAGAAGCGAATCTGGTCGTCGGTGAGGCCGTTGAGTGAGACGCGCTCGCTCGACCCGAGCCCGCCCGTGCGCTGGACGGCGACGCCCTGGGCGCGCGAGAGGACCTCGCCGAGGTCGGCGGTCCGGGTGCGCGCCTCACGGAGATCGAGCACGGCGACGGCCTGCGCAGTGGCCTCGATGCGGGCCGCCTCGGTCTCAGCCTCGACGACGACGTCGCCCAGGCCGAACGAGCTCTCCGCGAGCGCAACCTCGACCTCGGTCATCGCGCCAGCGCGGACGGTGACCGAGTCGCGTGCGGTCTCGTAGCCGAGCAAGCTCGTCTGGAGCACCTGAGCGCCCGCTGGCGCTGCGTCGATGAGGAATCGCCCATCGGCGCCAGCGGCGTCGCCGCGGGTCGTGCCGACGACGAGGACGGCGGCACCGGGGAGCGGGTCCCCTGAGGCTGCGTCGACGACGCGACCCGTCACCGTCCCAATTGGGCGGAGCCGAACGTTGACGATCCCAGAGGCCGATGCGTAGGCCCCGAAGGGCGACCCGTCGAGCACCGTCCGGACGGCCTCCAAGGCGGGGACCTCCTCGAAGCGGACGAGGACGGAGTCCTGGAGCCCGGTGGCCCCTGTCCGCCACGCGAGGCGGAGACCGGAGGCATCGCGAATGGCGTCCAGGGCAGCCTCACGGGTCACGAGTCCGAGGTCGAGCGTCACCGGCGACGCATCGTTCTGAGCGCTAGCGGGTGTTGCCGCCAGCAGGCCAGCGAGAAGGGAGAGGAGAGCGATTCTCATCGGACGTCCGGAAGCGTCTGCGACAGCGTGATGCGAGACCCACGCGTCTCGACGGTGAGGTCCAGGATGGCATCCAGCGATTCGACTGCGTCGTCGAGCGAGACTCCGGTGTAGTCGGCCGTGACCGGTAGGCGAGCCGCCTCGGCGCCCTCCACCTCCACCGTCACACCGTGGACCTGCGACAGCGCCGCCGCCACCGCCGCCAGCGGAGCCCCGTCGAACCGGAGCGATACCCCGACCGCGGGCGACGAGTCCACCGCATCAGGTACGGCCGCCACCTCCGGCACAGCCGCAGCCACCAGCACCGGCGCCCGGTCCACACGAGCACTCGCCACCTCCCCGGTCACCAGCACCACCTCGCCAGCGGAGCCCGACGAGCGAACCGCCACGCGTCCCTCCTCCACCGACACCGCCATGCTGTCTGCGTCTACCGCCGCCGAGACCGTGAACACCGTCCCCAGCACGCGCGCCATGCCATGCTCCGTCTCGACCGTGAACGGACGCGCCTCGTCGCGAGCCACCTCGAAGCGCGCCGCGCCGGTCAGCACGTAGTCGCGACTCGTGGGGTCGGTCCGGGTGAGCGTGGTGCCGCTGGCGAGGACAACGCGGGAGCCGTCGGCGAGGGGGACGGTGGCGCTCTGGGTGGGCCCGGTGGCCCAGGTGCGCGGTCCGGGGGCATCGCCGGTGCGGAGGGAGGCGGTGGCGAGCCAGGCGCCGGCTGCGACGAGGGCGGTGGCGAGGGCCACCGGGAGAGGCCGGATCCTGCGGGCGGGGCGTCGGGTGGCCTGTCGGGGGGCGCGGTCGGCGGAGACGGCGGGGCGTGCGGGCGCGGAGCGGGACCGGTGGCCGTCGCCATCGGAGCGATCGATCCGACTGCGGATTGCCGCCCAGTCGTCTTCGACCTCCTCTTCTGGAACGTCGTAGCGTTCGGCCTGACCCCACGCGCGGAGCCCGCGAAGCTGCTCGAACGCTGTCCGGCGCTCGGGGTCTTCGCTCAGCCATGCCTCGAACGCGGCCTGTTCCTCAGGAGATGGGTCACCCCGGAGGTAGTCGTCGATGCGGGTCCAGTCGTCAGCGCTCACAGTCGGAAGGGGGAGAGTGAGCGCGAAGAACGCGCCAGCGGCTGCATCGACGAGCGGACGCCGCGTTGGCGGTCGCCGCTGGGGCGACCTGCATCGGGGAGGTGCATCCGTCTCTGGATGGCTTCCCAGTTCTTATCCTCCGTGAACGGGGCCACCGGTGGCCTCAGGGTCTGCTTCCACTCGCGGAGATCCACGTACACCGCGCGGCGCTCAGGGTCCGCGTCAAGCCACGCCTCGAACGCGGCCCGCTCACCGGGCGAGAGCCTGCCGCCGACCGCGTCGATGATCCGCGACCAGTCTGCCGTGCTCAGGAAGCCTTGTGTGCCCAGGGCGCTTTCCATGGTCACGACGGCGAGGAACCGGGCGAAGCGGAGACCTGAGCACTCCCAACGGTCTGCGACGGCCGGAGCAGCGCGCCCGTCGGGCGGGCTACGCCGTCGATACGGTCGAGCGCTGCCTGCCGAAGCACGATGTCGAGCGCGCCCCGGTGGGCAGGATCAGCGTCGATCCAGGTATCAACTGAGCGACGCTCGTCGAGGGAGGCGTCGCCGCGGAGGTAGCGGAGGAGACGATCGGGGCTCATGGAATGAGGGGCTCATCCCTTCAGCGCCGAGACCGCTCGACGTGTCATCGTCGCCGAGGCCTCACCTACGCTCCACGCCCCATCCAAACGGCTCCGCAAGATTCCGCAAAGGCCCTCTAGATCCCGAAAGCGACGGTTTACCGTCGATTACGAAGCGTCTGCGAAGTAGTCGGCGAGCAGGTCCTGCGGCATCTTCTTCCGCACCGTCTGCGTCGCCAGGTAGACGTAGTTGCGCACGACTCCCCACGACACCCCCATGACCGTGCCGACCTCGACGTAGGTGAGGCCGTGGCGATAGTAGAGCCCGAAGGCCTCCCGCTGGCGAGCCGGGAGCGTCGCCTCAACGCGGGCGACAGCCGTCGCCAGCGGGCTGCTGTCTGGCGGGTTCGTCTCGGCCGCGTGGCTGCGAACCATGTCGAGGCTCTTGAAGCGGGCCGTCCACCGATGTCGCCCCCGGACGTTGTCGAGGGCCCGCGTGCGCGTGGCACGGAACAGGTAGGCCCGAAGCGAGGGGTCGGCGGTGACCTCGCGTCGACGGTTCCAGAGTTCGACGAACACCTCCTGGACCACGGCCCGGGCTTCAGCGGCGCCGGCGGTGGCGGTGGCGAAGGCGCGGAGCTCTCCGTTGTATCGCTTGTGGAGTTCCGAGAGGGAGGCCTCGTCGCCGAGGGCCATGCGGGCGACGAGGTCCGCGTCGCTCTGATCGGCGAGGGTCTGACGGGCCTCCTCGCGGGGCGAGGGACCGAGGCGTCGCCGCCAGGGGGTGTCGTGACCGAGGGAGAGGGGAGGCACCAGCCGGTGGGCTATCTGGATCGGTTCTAAACAGCAAACTCGCGTTGAGTGTCTGACGGGACCCCTCTTTCACACCCTCAGCGTGTAGGTCCCGCTCTTTCCCGATGGAACCATGAGGGATCTCCCGGGGTCCGGCGTGTGACCTGCCGAATGCTCGGGTCGCTGCGTGAAGGAACGAGCCCGTCCCGATGCGAAACAGCCACCACGAAAGGACATCGTCTACCGCAGGCACGCACGGACGAAGACCCTACAGAGCCTCTGCTGGCGGTCGCCAGCGGGACCACGGCACGGGGTTCTGACTGGCCAGCGCACGGCGGCACAGCACGAGGTACTATGAGGGTCGTAGCGTCCTCCCCCCTCTGCCATGTCTGCCCGGCTCGCTCTTCTCCTCAGCGCACTCACCATCGCGGGGTGCGCCTCTCTCGCTCCCGTCCCAGAGGCGCCCCCGCCAGCGGAGACGTCCGCTACGGCTGAGATCCCCCTCGACATCCGGTGGGTCCGACGATCCGCCGAGCACCGTGCCGTCTACGCCCAGACCTACCGGGCCGCTGGGCTGCACCTCCGCGCCGTCGCCGACACGCTCGCCGCTCCGGATTGGGCCGTCGTCATCGACGCCGACGAGACGCTCCTCGACAACTCGCTCTACCAGCGCGAGCGGGCGGAGGTCGGGCTGGGCTACACCCCGGAGACCTGGAACCAATGGGTCCGGCGCGAGGCCGCCCCTGCGCTCCCGGGCGCCGTCGCCTTCACCGACCTCGTGCGCGGGCTCGGCGGGCGGGTCGTCGTGGTCACGAACCGGGACGACATCGTCTGCGACGAGACACGCCGCAACCTGTCCGCGGTCGGCATCGAGGCCGACGCGGTGCTCTGCCGAGTCGACGAGGGCGACAAAAACGCCCGGTTCGCAGCCGTCGAGCAGGGCACCTTGACCGGGCTCCCCCCGCTGGCGGTGGTGATGTGGATGGGCGACAACATCGGCGACTTCCCCGATCTCTCGCAGGACGTTCGCTTCGAGGGCGAGGGAGCGCTGTCCGAGTTCGGCAGTCGGTTCTGGGCGTTCCCCAACCCGATGTACGGGTCGTGGACGCGGAACGAGGCGGCGACGACCGACTGATCCCGGCGGCGCTCCGCTGGCGACGGCCGCCAGCAGGGGCCAAGGACCAGACTCGACCGTCAGCGCGGCGTCTCGGGACCGGAGGCCTCGCGTATCGGTGGTGAGAGGCCGTGAGGTCCCCCGACTGCCTGCGGACGCTCCCTATCGGATGATCACCATCGTCCCCGTCGCGACGGCGGTTCCGGATGTCAGCCGGTAGAGGTACGTCCCCCCCGCGAGTCCGGCAGCATCGAACGGAACCCGATACTCACCGGGTCCCCGGACCCCGTCGACGAGGACTGCGACTCGCCGGCCGGTGGCGTCGTAGACGGAAAGCGTCACGTCCGAGGGCTGAGTCACGGCAAACGAGAGGTTCGTCATGTGGGTGACCGGGTTGGGAGCGTTCCTGACCCACGCCGCCTCACGCTCTGCCTCGGTCTCGGTCGGCGTCGCTCGCTGTCCGTCGAGGTATTCGCGCAGCCACACCATCGCGGGACGCTCCTCGCCGCCCGCCCGGACGAGCCAGGCCTCCTGCGGGGTCCGCCACAACCCGGGCCGCCAGCCCCACAGCGTGATGCCGTCGACGGCCGGGTGCTCCCACAGGGCTGGGAAGACGCGCTGGATCGCCTCCAGCTGCGTCTGATCGGAGTCCGCTGTGGACACCGGAGTCTCTGGCATTCGGTTGCCGTCGAAGTCCACCTCCGTCACGTGGATCGGTAGCCCGGTCTCCGCGAGGAGATCGAGGGACTGCGTGATGGGAGCGCCCTCCCACGTCGAGAAGGCGTGGCCCTGCACCCCGATTCGGTCGATGAGGTCTCGGTCCTGGAGGAGCGTCACGATCTGACGATACTCGATTGCGGTGGCCGTGCTGCTGAGAATGTTGAAGTCGCTAATCATGAGCTCGACATCGGCGGGGAAGACCTCTCGAGCCAACTGGAACGCCGTGATCACCCAGTCCCACCCCGTCTGGCCAGAGCCGCCGAGGGCCTCGATGTATCCGCCGTCCTCGGGGTCGTCCGGCGGGTCGTGGAGCGGCTCGTTTACGACCTCCAGAAAGTCGATGTCGGGGTACCGAGCGGCGACCGCCTCGAACCACTCTCGAATCTCGGCGAGCTGCTCGTCGGGCGGGAGCGCGGCCATCCAGGCCGGCTGCTGGTTCCCCCACACGAGGACGTGGTGCCGGTACGGAAGCCCGTTGTCCTGCGCAAGCGCGTAGGCAGCGTCGAGCTCCGTCCAGTCCATCTGATCCCGTGTGGGCTCGACCACGCCCCACTTCCCGGCGTTCTCGGCCGTCACCTGGTTCCAGTAGGCCTCGAAGCCTCGCGTCTGCGACGCGCTGAACGCGCTGCCGACGAACGTCGGCAGGCCGTCGGCGAGTGGAGGTCCGGACGGACCCGGCCCGTCGACGGCGACGATCTGGAGGTCGTCGATCACGATGGACTTCCCCACATTGCTCTGGAAGCTGAAGTGGATGGGGGCTCGGGCCACCGTCTCCTGATCAGCGACCGTGAACTCAAAGGCGAACCGTTTCCAATCGTCCGGGAGGACTTGTCCGCCGAGGCGCCCGTACTCCTGGAACGACGAGTTCCCAGCCGTGATGGTGACGAGGCCACCGGGCCCCTCCGACCTCGCCTGCACCGTCAGCAGGTAGGTCCCTCCGGGAGTCACGGGGACCCCAGTCGCGACGGCCTGGATGTCGAAGGTGTTGGGCCCGACGCCGTCGACGGTCACCTGAAGCGCACGGCCGCTCCCCTCCGCCCCGTCCTCCACGACCGTGAAGAGGGGGGCTGGCGACACGCTTCCGCTGGCGCTCAATGTCCACCCGTCGACGCCGCCTGCGAGGTCGGTGACCGGACCGAGGGCCGCGGACTCGAATCCTCCGTTCGTGTTGAGCGGGCTTCCCTGAGCGGCCGCGCCGGCACCCCCAACCAATAGCAAGGCCGCCGTGAGGGCGGGCCCGAAGGCGCCGAAAGGCGAGGAACAGAACCGAGGGAGGACGCGGCGGGGCATGAGGCTGGAGGGGATCTCCATTTACAACCGGGAAACCACGACGGACCGGCTCACGCGGACGGCCCACTCGTGACCCGCTGGCGACGGCCACCGGGGTCGCGCTAGACTCCTGGCGTCTCCCCCACCCTGCGATGTCCGCCCCCTACGAAGGCCTCGGTGTGTTCTACCTCGGCCGAGAGGTCGACCCTGCCACCTCCGAGCCGACCGACGCGCCCATCCTCTACGACGCCGCAGACCTGACCACGCACGCGTTCATCGTCGGCATGACGGGCTCGGGCAAGACCGGGCTGGGCGTCGGGCTGATCGAGGAGGCCGCGCTCGACGGCATCCCCGTCATCGCCATCGACCCCAAGGGCGACCTCGGCAACCTGGCCCTCCAGTTCCCCCAGCTGGCGCCAGCGGACTTCCGCCCGTGGGTGGACGAGTCGGAAGCGACGCGCGAGGGCATCACGCCCGACGAGTTGGCTGCGCAGACTGCGGAGATGTGGGCCAAGGGGCTCGCGGGGCACGACCAGCCGCCGGAGCGGATCGCCCGGCTGGCGGAGGCCGCCGACGTGCGCATCTACACGCCGGGCTCCGACGCCGGCTTGCCGGTCTCCGTGCTGGGGTCGCTGGAGCCGCCCACCGACGACGCC
>JBCDKT010000088.1 GCA_038746285.1 Bacteroidota bacterium | reverse complement strand
TACGACCCGAGCCAGGAGGGAAACCTCCGGGTGCGGGACCACGCCATCGACAAGGAGATCTGGCCTCCATCATGACCGTACCCCGCTGCCACTACCTTTCAACCTGTACCCCTGCAGGAAACGGTGTCTGCAATCTTTACACCATAGCTGCCTAACTCGCGGCTGCAGGCCGACCGAGAGGGTCAGCGTCCTCAGCTCGTCCGAACGCCGCCGTCAGTCATAGCCTCGTCCCGCCGCCGTGCCGTCACCTCTCGGCGGCTGAGCGGTCAACTGTTCTCGGTCCGTCCGACCGTCGCCGCCAGTCATAGCTTCGCTCCACCATCGCGCCGTTTGCCCTACGCGGCTGAGCGGTCCCCTGCCCTGTTACCTCACCCACACATCAGAGAGTAAGAGAGTGTAAGGCGTCGCGTGGAGGCGGACGGCGTCGCGGAGCAGGTCAGCCTGTCGGCGCATCACCTGCTCGGCAGGAGAGAGGGGGCGGAAGCGCGTCAGCAGGGCTGAGGCCTGGGCGCTGACGACGAAGCCTAGCTCTTCGAGGAACGACTTCTCGGGCGGGAGGAACCAGAGCTGATAGCCGTCCGGCTCCAGCCCAGCCATGTCGGCCGCCACGCCGATGGCGTCGCCCAGGTCGCCGAGCACGTCCACGAGGCCGAGGTCGAGGGCGTCGGCGCCGGTGTAGACGCGGCCCCCGCCGAGGGCGCGGACGGTCTCAGGTGCCAGGCCGCGCCCGTCGGCGACGCGGGTGACGAAGGTGTCGTAGACGCGCTCCGTCGAACGCTCCAGCACGGCCTCCTCCCGGGCGTCGAGCGGCTCGCCGAAGGCGTAGACCCCGGCCGTCGGGCCGGTCTGGAGCCCGTCGAGCGTGACGCCGAGCCGGTCGTTCAGAAACTCCGTCGCGTCGAACAGGAGCGAGATCACGCCGATCGAGCCGGTGACCGTGTTCGCGTCGGCGACGATCCGGTCGGCCGGGGCGGCGAGGTAGTAGCCGCCCGAGGCCGCGACGGACCCCATCGAGACCACAACCGGCATCTGCCCGGAGGCTTCCTCGACGGCGTTCCACATCGCGTCCGAGGCCGTCGCCGAGCCGCCGGGCGAGTCCACGCGGACGACGATCGCCCGCACGTCCTCATCGCTTGCCGCGTCGCGCATCGTCTGGGTGAAGGTGTCGGAACCAAGAAGCGCGCCCGAGCCGGTGTCGGGCGTGCTCTCGCCGGGGACGATCTGCCCGACCGCGTAGACGACCGCGATCACGTTGTCGGGGTCGCCCGCGTCGAGGCCCGCGTCGGTGCGCGGGACGTAGGCGTAGTCCTCGACGCCGACCGTGCGGAGGTCCTCGTCGGGCGCCTGACCGGTGAGGCCGCGCAGGACGTCGAGCACCTCGGCCTCGTAGAGGAGGTCGTCGACCAAGCCCGCGTCGAGCGCCTCCTGCGCCTCGTACAGTCCGCCCGCGTCGATGGTGACCTCTAGCTCCTCGGCGGACAGCTCGCGCGCGTCGGCCACGGCCGCGAGGAACGTCTCGCTGACGCCGTCGAGGAGGGCGGCGTACTGCTCGCGGTTCTCGGGCGAGAAGCCCCGGTTCGTAAACGTCTCGGCGGCGCTCTTGTACGCCCCGGCGCGGATCACCTGGGGCTCGATTCCGAGCTTGTCGAGCGTCCCGGCGAAGAACGGAGTCGAGAGGTAGAACCCGTTGAGTTCGAACCCGGCCTCGGGCGGCGTGAAGACCGAGTCGGCGACCGAGGCGAGGTAGTAGGCCGCTTCGTCGAACCCGTCGGCCCCGCTGCTGGCGTAGAGCGGCTTTCCGCTCGCCCGGTACAGCTCCAGCGCCGTGCGCACCTCGGAGAGCGTCGCCCACGACGCCGCGATGCCGTCCGGCCGCAGCCAGACCGCCTCGATGCGCTCGTCCACCGCTGCCTTTTCGAGCGCGTCGGTCACGTCGAGGAGCGTCAGGTCGAACGTCCCGAGCGCGGCCCCGAGCAGGTCGAACGGGGCCTCCTCCGGGAGCGTCCCGGCGAGGTCGAGCAGCAGGACGGACTCGTCCTCGACGAACGCCACGCCGTCGCTGCCAAGCACCAGGGCCACGCTGAAGGCGAGCCCGAGGAAGACGAACGCAAAGAGGGCGAGCAGGGAGCCGAGGAAGCCCGCGAGGAGGGTGACGAGGAAGTGACGCATGGGGCGGGTGGGAGGAATGGGAGGAATGGGAGGAATGGGAGGAATGGGAGGAATGGGAGGAATGGGAGGAATGGAATAAAAACCGCGAAAGTTACCGAGACGTTTGCGCTCCGCGCCTAGCTTTCTGTCCTCCGTCTCACCGTCTTCCGTCCGCCGTCCTGCATGGACCTCACGATTCCCTACTGGCACCCCGCCGTCGTGCACTTCCCAATCGCGCTCCTGCTCTTCGGCGCGGCGGCAGCGGTGGTCTACGGTGCGCTCGGGCGGGCGTTCTGGCGCGGCGTGGCGCTCCTCGCCTTCGCGGCCGGGACCGCCGGGGCCTGGGCGGCGGTGCGGACGGGGAAGACGATCTACGAGGCCGTCGAAGGCGAGCCGGTCGTCGAGGCCCTCGTCGGGCGGCACCAGGCGCTGGCCGACTGGACGCTCTGGGTCAGCGCCGCCGTGCTCGCGGTGCTGGCCGGCGCGGCGGTGTGGACCAGGCGCACGGGCCGGGCCGGACCGGACCCGCTCGTGCTCCGGCTCGCGGTGACCGGGCTCGCGGTGGCGGCAGCGGTGCTCGTGGCGATGACCGGACGCCTCGGTGGGCAGATGGTGTGGGGCGTCGCGGCTCCATAGAAAACGCACCCAGCCCCGACGAACACGCGGTGCGGGTGCCGGTATCAGCACCGCTTCGCAGCCGCCTGACCTGTCTATGCCCGACCGCACCGATCACCCAGACGCCTCCCACGAGCGCCCGCCCCTCGGCGAGCGCGAGGCGGTGATTCTGCGCTCGGTCGTGACGCGGTTCATCCAGACGGCCGCGCCGGTAGGATCAAAGGTGCTGGCCGTCGAGGGCGTCGTAGACCTCTCCTCGGCGAGCATCCGCAATACGCTCTCGACGCTCGAAGGGCTAGGCTACCTCGACCACCCCCACACCTCGGCGGGGCTCGTGCCGACCGACCTCGGCTACCGCGCCTACGTGGACGAGCTGATGGACCGCACCGGTGTGGCCCCGGCCGAGCAGCAGCTCCTGCGCGCTGGGCTGGAGCAGCTCTACGGCGACGTCGAGTCGCTCATGCGCGAGACCTCGCGCCTGCTCGGGCAGTTCACGAGCCTCCTCGGCGTCGTCCTCAGCCCACGCCTCGCCACCGGCGTCCTCGAACGGATCGACGTCGTGCCGCTCTCGTCGTCGCGGCTGATGTTCGTCGTCTCCGTCCGCGGCGGGTTCGTCAAGACGATCATGGCCGAGGTCGACGCCGAGGTGCGCCGCGCCGACCTCGACCGCGTCGTGCAGGCGATGAACGAGCGCCTCGCCGGGCTGACGCTCGAAGAGGTCCGCGCGACGGCCGCCGAGCGGATGCGCGACCTCGACGGCGGCGACCGCACGGGCGTCGTCCGCCTCGTCCTCCACCAGGCTGCGACGCTCTTCGCCGAGCTCCCCGACGAGCGCCAGGCCGAGGTCGGCGGGGCGCAGCAGATCGTGACGCAGCCGGAGTTCCAGGCCGCCGAGGACGTGCGCAGCGTGATCGAGCTGCTGGAGAACCAGGACGTGATCGTCCACCTCCTCGAAGCCGACGCCGCGCCGTTCGACGCGACCGGCCGGGCCGTCGTGCGGATCGGGGACGAGGGCGACCTCGCCGACCGCTTCGGCGGAACCTTTTCGGTCGTCAAAGCGCAGTACCGCCTCGGCGACACGACCGGCTCGCTCGGCGTGATCGGCCCGAAGCGGATGGACTACGCCTACGCCGTCACCCTCGTAGAATACCTCGCGGGCCTCCTCAGCGGCACCCCGTCCGACGCTTAAACCCCTCCAGACCGCCGTCCGAACCGCATGACCGAGAACGAAACGAACCCCGCGCCCGACGCGCCCGGCCAGGACGTCGCCGAGCCGGCCGAGACTGCACCCTCCGCCGAGGAGAGCTACGAGGCCGCCGAAGCCGAGAGGTACCGCGAGCAGATCCGCCAGCTCGAGGACCAGCTCCTCCGCCGCCAGGCCGAG
This sequence comes from Bacteroidota bacterium, assembly GCA_038746285.1. Lineage (NCBI taxonomy): Bacteria > Pseudomonadati > Bacteroidota > Bacteroidota bacterium. Next base: position 4,787 of record JBCDKT010000088.1, on the reverse strand, counting down.
TTCCAGAACTACCGCCGCCGCACCGAGGCCGAGCTCGGCCAGGCCGCCGCGCGGGGCCGCGGCGAAGTCCTCCTCCCGCTCCTCGACGTGCTCGACGACCTCCGGCGCTCACTCGACGCCGCCGAGGAAGCGGCAGCGCAGGAGCAGGGCGGGCCGACCTATCAGGCGCTCAAGACCGGCGTGGACCTCGTCTACAAGAAGTTCGAGGACACGCTCCGCAGCCTCGGCGTCGAGCCCATCGCGGCCGTCGGCGAGCCGTTCGACGAGCACCTCCACGAAGCGATGATGCAGCAGCCGGCGGACGACGCCGAGGCCGGGACCGTCGTCGGCGAGGTCCAGAAGGGCTACCGGATGGGCGAGCGCGTGCTGCGCCACGCCCGTGTGATTGTGGCCCAGTGAGCTATAACGGCGTGGAGAGGAGGGAGGGAGTGGAGGGACCCGATACCGACCGAAGAAGGCCATCCCTCCCTGCCTTCCATCCCCTCCGCGCCCGGTAACATCCAGCCCTGATTTCCGTTCTCACGATACATGGAAAGCACGACAGAGTCGACTATGCGGGACTACTACGAGGTGCTGGGCGTCGAGCGATCCGCCTCGGCCGAGGAGATCAAGAAAGCCTACCGCAAGAAGGCGCTCCAGTACCACCCCGACCGCAACCCCGGCGACGCCGAGGCGGAGTCCAGCTTCAAAGAGGCCGCCGCGGCCTACGAGGTGCTCTCAAGCGCCGAGAAGCGCCAGCGCTACGACCGCTTCGGGCACGCCGGCGTCAACGGCGGCGGCGGGCAGCCCGGCGGCTTCCAGGACATCTCGGACATCTTCAGCGCCTTCTCCGACATCTTCGGCGGGGCGGGCGCGGCCGGCAACCCCTTCGGCGGGCGCGGCCCGCGCCGGCGCGCCGGGACCGACCTCCGGGTGCGGCTCGCGCTCGCGCTCGAAGAAGTCGCCGAGGGCGTCGAGAAGAAGATCAAGGTGCGCAAGTTCGTGCCCTGCGAGGCCTGCGAAGCCACCGGTGCCGAGGACGGGCCGGCGGGCGTCGAGACCTGCGGGACGTGCGGCGGCGCGGGCGAGGTCCGCCAGGTGTCGAGCACGTTCTTCGGCCAGTTCGCGAGCGTCACCGCGTGCCCGGCGTGCGCCGGCGAGGGCCAGGTCGTCACCGACCCCTGCGCCGACTGCGGCGGCGAGGGCCGCGTCAAGGGCGAGGACACGACGACGGTCGAGATCCCGGCCGGCGTCCGCGAGGGGCACTTCCTCTCGGTCCGCGGGGCCGGCAACGCGGGCCGCCGCGGCGGCGCCCCCGGCGACCTCCGGGTCGAGATCGAGGAGACGCGCCACGAGCACCTCACCCGCGACGGCCTCGACGTGCGCTGCGACCTCCACCTCTCGTTCCCCGACGCCGCGCTCGGCACCGAGGTCGAGGTGCCGACGCTCAAGGGCCGCGCCCGGCTCCAGATCGACCCCGGCATCCAGAGCGGACGCGTCCTGCGGATGCGCGGGCGCGGCATTCCCGAACTCAACAGCCCCCGGCGCGGCGACCAGCTCGTCACCGTGCAGGTCTGGACCCCGACCAAGCTGACGGCCGAGGAGCGCGGGCACATCGAAGCGCTCCGCGACGCCCCCGCCTTCCAGCCCCAGCCGGACGAGGAGCCGGAGAAGAAATCGTTCTTCAGCAAGGTCAAAGACGTGTTCTCGTGACGAGTGAGCCGTGACGCGTGAGGTCCACGCTGGCGGCGGTGCTCGGCCTCGCACTTCACCCATCACGCATCATTTCCTGCCGTGTCCCGCAACGCCCCACCTCCCGCCGAACCGTCCACCCCCGACAGCGCTGCGAGCGGCGACCAACTGCGCGGCGTCATGCGCCGCGTGGCCTCCCCGGTGACCGTCGTGACGGCGGCCGCGAACGGAACCTTGCGCGGCGCCACGATCGGCTCGTTCACGAGCGTCTCGCTCGACCCGCCGCTCGTCTCGTTCAACGTGCAGAAGGCCTCGGCTTTTCACGGCGTGCTGACCCGGGCCGAGGCGTTCGCCGTCCACCTCCTCGGCACCGATCAGGCCGACCTCGCCACCCACTTTGCCCTGCCGGACATCGAAGGCAGCGCGCAGTTCGAGACTGTGCCGCACACCCGGAGCCCCGACGGCGTGCCCGTTCTGGGCGGCACGTCCGGCGTGCTCCACTGCGCACCCTGGGCTGTCCACGACGCCGGCGACCACGCGCTCGTCCTCGGCCGCGTCCTCCGCGTCGAAGCAGGCGACGCCGCCGGCCCGCTGCTCTACTACGACCGCTCCTACCGCGCCGTCGGCAAGGAGGTGTGAAGAGTGGGAGAGTGGGAGAGTGGGAGAGTCAAATAAAACCGACCAAGTTAACAAGACCGCTCGCACGAAGCGCCACCTGTCCTCCGTCCCACCGTCCTCCGTCCCACCGTCCTCCGTCCCACCGTCCTCCGTCCCACCGTCCTCCGTCCCACCGTCCTCCGTCCCACCGTCCTCCGTCCCACCGTCCTCCGTCCCACCGTCCTCCGCTCTGCCATGCCCGACTTCACCCCCATCGCCGGGGTCGGCGAGTTCGGCCTGATCGAGCGGCTGCGCGACGCGCTCGGCGCGGCACCGGCCGATGACTTGGTCGTAGGTATCGGCGACGACGCAGCGGTGATGCGCATCGGCAACGGCCGCGTGCAGGTCGTCACGACCGACACGCTCGTCGAGGGCGTCCACTTCGACCGCTCGTTCATGTCGATGGGCCTGCTCGGCGCGAAGGCCATCGCGGTCAACGTCAGCGACGTGGCGGCGATGAACGCCGCGCCGCGCTGGGCGACAGTCGCGCTCGGGCTGCCGAACAACGTCTCGGTCGAAGCCGTCGAGACGCTCTACGACGGCATCGCTCATGCGTGCAAGCAGTACGGCTGCACGGTCGTCGGCGGCGACGTCACAGCGTCCGAGCGCTTCCTGGTCTCGGTCACCGTCATCGGCGAGGCCGGCGAAGACGCGGTCGTCCTCCGCAGCGGTGCCCAGCCCGGCGACCTCCTCTGCGTCACCGGCGACCTCGGCAGCGCCGCGGCGGGCCTCAAGGTGCTCCTCGCCGAGAAAGACGCCTTCGCGGCCGACGACGCCCAGCCCGACCTGAGCGCGTGGAGCTACGTCGTCGAGCGCCACCTCGCCCCCCGCGCCCGCCTCGACCGGCTCGCCCAGTGGCGCGAAGCCGGAGTGCGGCCGCACGCCCTCGTCGACATCTCCGACGGCCTCGCCTCCGAGGTCCACCACGTCTGCCGGGCGAGCGGCGTCGGAGCCCGGCTCGAAGCAGCCCTCCTGCCCGTCCATGCCCAGACGTTCAAAGCCGCCGAGCGCTTCGGTGACCGGCCCGAGACCTACGCCCTCTACGGCGGCGAGGACTACGAGCTCCTCTTTGCCCTCCCCGAGGCCCACGCCAAGAAACTCCCCGGCGACAGCTTCGCCGTAGTCGGTGCCGTGACCGCCTCGCCCGAAGTCGTGATCGGGATGCCTGACGGCGCTACGGTCCCACTGGAGGCGACCGGCTTCCGGCACTTCTAGGAGCGGAAGAGCGGAGGGTGGGAAGAGCGGAAGAGGTCCCGGCTCAAACGCCGTCTCTCTTCCCCGCATCCGCTCTTCCGCACTCCCTCTCCTGGGCGCCATTTCCCCGTTTCTTCGACCGCTCCGCACGGCGCGTCCACGGCAGCGGCCGGTATCTTCGAAGTCTAGTTCACCCGCGCACGCATTCGCTCCCCGAGACGCATGGAAACCACTCCGCAGGCAGGCTCCACCCGCACCAACGGCGAGGTCGTTCAGGTCATCGGCCCGGTCGTCGACGCCGACTTCTCCGGCACCGCCGTCCCCGACATCCTCGACGCCCTCGAGATCGACCGCGGCGAGGAGGACACGCTCGTGCTCGAGGTCCAGCAGCACCTCGGCGAGGGCCGCGTCCGCGCGATCGCGATGGACTCGACCGACGGCCTCACGCGCGGCACGGCCGTCCTCAACACGGGCCGCCCGATTGCGATGCCGGTCGGGCCGGAGATCCGGGGCCGCCTGTTCAACGTCGTCGGCAAGGCCATCGACGGGCTCCCGCAGCCGCCGGCCGAGGAGCACCGCCCGATCCACACCACGCCGCCGAGCTTCGACGAGCTCGCGACGAGCGTCGAGATGCTCGAGACCGGGATCAAGGTCGTCGACCTGATTCAGCCCTACGCGCGCGGCGGCAAGATCGGCCTCTTCGGCGGGGCCGGGGTCGGCAAGACCGTCCTCATCCAGGAGCTCATCAACAACATCGCCAAGGCGCACGAGGGCCTCTCGGTCTTCGCCGGCGTCGGCGAGCGGACGCGCGAGGGGAACGACCTCATGCGCGAGATGCTGGAGTCGGGCGTGATCCAGTACGGCGAGACCTTCATGCACGCGATGGAAGAGGGCGAGTGGGACCTCGACAAGGTCGACATGGGCCAAGTCAAGGAGTCCAACATCTCGCTCGTCTTCGGGCAGATGAACGAGCCGCCCGGCGCCCGCGCCCGCGTGGCCCTCTCCGGCCTCACGATCGCCGAGTACTTCCGCGACCTCGGCGGGCGCGACGTGCTCTTCTTCGTCGACAACGTCTTCCGCTTCACCCAGGCCGGCTCCGAAGTGTCGGCCCTCCTCGGCCGGATGCCGAGCGCCGTCGGCTACCAGCCGACCCTCGCCACCGACATGGGCGGCCTCCAGGAGCGCATCACCTCTACCAACAAGGGCTCCATCACCTCCGTCCAAGCCGTCTACGTCCCTGCCGATGATTTGACCGATCCTGCGCC